>CABQSP010000048.1:0-12868 GCA_902466855.1 uncultured Collinsella sp.
ACGGCGTATGGGACGGCGACTGAGAGGAACCTAAATGAAGAAGGCGATGATCGTCCAGCCAATGAACGGGCTTGGCGAGGAGCAGATACTTGAGGCCCGCACGAAGGCGGTCGCAGAGCTTGAGCGGCGCGGATACGAGGTCGTGGACACGTACTTCAAGGACGGCCTCGCGGTGCCGCACAAGGTCGTGAACGAGCCGCTGTACTACCTAAGCCAGAGCCTCGCGAAGATGGCCTGCTGCGACGCCGTGTTCCTCTGCGAGGGATGGGAGAACGCCAGGGGTTGCAGGGTTGAGCGCGCCGCAGCCGTGGCATACGACCTTGAGGTCATCGGCCACGACATCCCGTGCACGGGCGGTGCCCGATGAGCATGGTCGTCTACGAACCACCCAGCGGGTGGAACCTTCCGCCCGGCTGCTTCGAGGGAGACCCGAACGCGCCGTGGAACCAGGAGGAGCCGGAGCCATGCTGCGAGTGCAGGTGGTTCAAGCCAACCGACGGCGACGACGGCGTGTGCGGCCTTGAGCTTGAGGCGGCTATAGCCAACGAGGAGCTTGCGGGCAAGAGCATGGCCGACGCGGCCAACAAGGCCGTCGACTGGGCGCTCGACCATCTGAAGGACGGGGATGAGATCGCTTGCGAGCACTTCAAGCCCTAGCCGCCTTGGCCGTGGCGCTGCTGCTGGCGGTGCTGGCCCTTGAGCTTTACGCGATCCGTATGCTGGCAGCGGGGCTGGTGGTTCTGGCCCTGCTCGCCTGCGGGTAGGAGGTTGACGATTGACTAACTTGGAGCGGTACTTCGGCACGCCCGAGGCCGCGATGCGCATGGAGGTGCGCATGCTGCGCGACGGGCGGCGGTTCAAAATCTCGCTGAGCGAGTGCAACCCCTTCACAACGTGCGCGTTCGAATCGCGCTGGGTGCGGGACTTCGGCTCATGGGGCGAGTATCTGGACTGGCTCAAGGCCGAGTACGACGATGGAACCGTCAGGTGGGAGGACGAATGAGCCGCCCAGGATGCAACCGGGGATGTCTGCTCGTGATAGCGGCATCCCTGCTAATAGACGGACTTACGCTGTGGGCGGCGGTATCGCTGGCCCGCATGATCATTGGAGGATGACATGGGATACAAGAAGTTAATGGATGCAGCCGGTGCTGTCGTGTCCATGCTCGTGATGCTCTTCCTGGTGCTGCTCGTGTGCTACGGCATCGTGTGGTGCATCGGCGGGATAGCGGCGATGCTGGCATGAGCGGCAACCCGCGCAACCGCAACGGCAACGCAAGGCGCAAGCTGAGGGCGAGGCTGAGGGCAGAGGGAAGGCCGTGCCACATATGCGGCCAGCCGATAGACTACAGCCTGCCGAGCGGCGACCCGTGGAGCTTCGAGGTGGACGAGCTGCTGCCCGTGTCGAGGGGAGGCAGCCCGCTGGACTACTCCAACGTGGATGCAGCCCACAGGATTTGCAACCAGCGGCGCGGCAACAGGATGCCGGGCGACGCCAAGCAGTACCAGATACGCCGCACGCGGCTGTTCTGAGGGAAAACATAGCAATGCACCAATAGGGGCGCGGTCGTTTCGGCGGTCGCGCCCTTTCTTTTGGCCCCAAGCGCCGAAGCCGCCGAAAAGAGGCGGGGCGGTCGCCCCTCCCCCGGGTCGGAAGGCCACCCTGGCTGCCTAGGGCCGATTTCCCCCCGCCCGTTCCGAACGATTTCGCTATCTCACGCCTCCATTACGATTCCCCGCGAAGAAGGAGGGAATCATGGCCGAGAACATCGAGATGCCGCAGGAAGTGGCTAGCGACCCCGTGCAAGCCGCCATCTGGGAGCAGCTGACCGCGAGGCGCACGTTCGCGCAGGAGGATGCGCCGACGCTGGCGCTGCTCTGCTACTGGCACGCCGTGGCGAACCAGGCACGCGAGGCCATGGCCCTCGGGGGTAACGAGATCGAAATACTCGACGCCACCGCATACAAGCCGATCAGGGGCAAGGGCGGCAAGCGGCTCAAGATGATGCGCAAGAATCCGGCGCTGACCGTACTGAAGGAGGCCAGCACCGAGATCAGGGCGCTGTCAGACCAGCTCGGCCTGTCCAAGTCGGCCCGCAACGTCACGGTGCAGCAGGCGCGACCCGCGAGCGCCCACGGCAAGCTGCTCACGCTCATGTTCGACGACCGCGAGGCGCGTGCCAAGGCGGCAGGCGCGTGATGCAGGCGAGGCAGACCCCGACATACGAGGCGAACATCCCAGAAAGGCTCGACGGAGACGGCCCCATGGCGGCAGAACTGGCATCCGCGTACTTCGGCGACCCGCTGCCGTGGCAGCCGCACCTGCTCGACGCCATGCTCGCCCGCGACGGACGCGACAAGTACCTGCTGCGCTCGATCGGCATATCCATCCCGAGACAGAACGGCAAAAGCTGGGACGTTCGCGCCCGCTGCTTCCACGGAGCCCTCAACGGCGAGAAGATCCTGTACACATGCCAGCACGGCGACACCTCAGACCAGATGTTCCAGGAGCTTTCAAGGCCATTCGAGGACGAGGACGAGCCTGAGCTTAACGACCTGCTGCTCGCCGTGCGCAAGACCAACGGCCAGCAAGCCATCAAACTCAAGAACGGCGGTCTTATCCGCTTCACCACGCGCACCGACTCGCTGGCGCGAGGCAAGACCTACGACGTGCTCATTTACGACGAGGCGCAGGAGCTTACGGCCAAGCAGCAGGCGGCTTCGCTGCCCGCCATCTCGGCAGGGTCGAAGCATAACCCGCAGACGATCTACCTTGGCACGCCGCCAGGCCCAGACAACGTGGGCACGGTGTTCCGCGACCTCCACGAGGACGTTCACAACGGCAGGTCTGAGATGGGATGGATCGAGTGGGGCGCTACAGAGATTGGCGACGTGCACGACGAGTCGCGATGGTTCGAGTACAACCCGTCTCTTGGCACGATCCTTGACATAGAGGCCGTACGCGGCGAGTCCGAGCAGATGCAGCCCGACGTCTTCGCGCGTGAGCGCCTTGGCTGGTGGAGCCCAATCGGCGGAGCCGACTCCTACGCGCTTTCGAGCGCCAAGTGGAAGGCGTGCGAGGTGGCGGGGCCGATGCAGGGAGGCAAGCTCGCGTTCGGCGTGAAGTTCTCGCCCGACGGGTCGCGCGTTGCCGTGTCCTGGGCGAAGGCGGAGCGCGGTGCCGGCTCCTACGTCGAGCTTTACGACCTCATGGGCGCCGAGGGCGGAACTGTCGGCATATCAGACATGCTGCTGCGCAACCGCGAGGAGATCGCGTGCGTCTGCATCGACGGAAAGAGCGGAGCGGACGCGCTGAAGCAGCGGCTTCTGGACGGCAGGATGCCGAAGTCGGCGATCGTCATGGGCAGCACCGCGATCGTGCAGGCTGCTGCGACGATGCTGGCCGACGAGGTTAATGCCGGGACAACGAGCCACATCGAGTCGCCCGCGTTGGACGATTCCGCAACGAAGTCGATCAAGCGCGACGTAGGGCGCGACGGCTGGGGCTTCGGCGACGGCCGCGACTCTTCATCAGCGCCGATCGAGAGCGCATCGCTGGCCCTATGGGCGGCGAGGACAACCAAGAGAGACCCGAGACGTAAACAGGAGGCAAGCTTCTGATGGCAGCAGTGAACATGGAACTGGCCGGGCAGGTCGCAGCGGCGGAAGGCCTGCGACACGAGGACAAGGCGCTCGTGCGCGAGCTTATGGACACGTGGCGCACCCACCGATCCCGCAACATGTTGCGGGAGGACTACTACCTCGGACACGTCGGCGTCAAAGACCTGGGCATCGCCATGCCGAAAGCCCTCGCCAAGAAGATCAACCCGCGCGTTGATTGGCCCAAGAAAGCGGTGCACGCCCTGGCAGATCGCTCGGTGTTCAACGGCTTCACCGCCGACGACGATGCCGTTACCGTGCAGCTGCGCGACATATGCGCCGACAACCAGCTCGAAGCGCTCTACCGCAAGAACCTTATCGGCGAGCTGAAACACTGCTGCGGCTTCTGGACTGTCACGGACGGCGGCGGCAAGCCCATCATCTCAGCGTACCCGGCAACCGCAGCGGCGGCGATCTGGGACGACGCGCAGAAGCGCATCAAGGCCGGTCTCGTTGTGGCCGAGTCGAAGAAGATGCCGGGCGACACCGAGCGCGTGCCGACCGTCGTGCACCTGCTCACGGAGGACGCGCTGGTGGTGCTTACGCGCGGCAGCGGCCACTGGGTGGCCGACTACATGGAGCACGGCATGGGTCGCTGTCTCATGGAACCTATGCCCTACGGCGCCACGCTTGAGCGGCCGTTCGGCTCCTCGCGCATCAGTTGTTCGGTCATGAGCATCACAGACGACGCCATACGCCAACGTGCCCGCATGGAGGTGGCGTCTGAGGCCGCGACGCTGCCGCAGACCTGGCTGCTCGGCACCTACAAGAAGATGATCAACGGGCAGAACAAGTACGACGCGTCGATGGGCGCGGTCAACGAGATCACCAAAGACCCTGACGGAGACTCGCCGACCGTGTGGCAGTCGGCCCAGTTGCAGATGGCGCCGCTCACCGAGTACCTGCGCCAGCTAGCATGTCAAATGTCGGCGGTCACCAACGTTCCGGTGTCTTTCTTCGGCGTGAGCAACGACAACCCATCCTCTTCGGATGCCATCGCCGCATCGCTCGAACCGCTCGTGATCGATGCGAAGAACCTCAACCGCGAGAATGGCAACGCTTTGCGCAACGTGGCCTACATGGCGCTCGCTGTGGCGAACGGCACGGACTACGAGACCGAGCGCGATGCCGGCTACAACCTCAACCCGCGCTTCATGTCCCCGGCCTACCCGTCAATCGTGAGCCTGTCCGACGCCGCGCTCAAGCAGGTGCAGGGACTGCCGAAGCTCGCCAACTCCGACGTGATGCTCGAAATGCTCGACTACACAGACGAGCAGATCCAGCGTATCAACAGCGACAACAAGAAGGCGCAGGCGAGCGCCGCCGTGGCTTCGCTGTTCGAGCCGAAGGAGGGCGAGGATGGCGGAGATACCTCGCAGCCTGCTTAACGAGCTTACGGACGAGATCAACGCGCTATCGGGAATGGCGCAGCGCCAAGCCAGCGACGCGCTCACCCGCTTGGTGGCCGACTGGGAAGCTAGCGGGAACGGCGACATAGCGGCGCTGCGAGAGGCTGCCTACGAGGTGATCGAGACGGCTTGCGGCTACTATGCAGACACCGTTGCGGCTGGCCGCGCAGCCGAGTTCTATGACGCCGTGCGCAAGGCGCAGGACGCACCCGGGAAGTACGCCGCCGTCGCCGAGTCGCTGCGCGACCCCCGGGCGACGTACGGCTCGGTGAAGGCGTTCATGGTAAGCGTGGTGAAGCAGGGAGCCACCGACATGTTCGTGGCCGCGTGCGTTCGCCGCCTCGATGCAGAGATCCGCAAGGCCGCGAACATGTGCGTGGCGCACAACGCCTCCAAAGACCCGGCGAAGCCGAGGTACGCACGCGTGCCGTCTGGCGAGACGTGCGGCTTCTGCCTCATGCTCTCCTCGTTCGGCTTCAACTACAAGACGAAGGAGGCTGCGAGCCACTCACACCCCAAGTGCGACTGCCGCGTCGTGCCGAGCTTCGGCAAGGGGCCGAAGGTCAAGGGATACGACCCAGACGGTATGTATGACAGGTTCAACGAGTGCATGGACGCGCTCGGCGGGCGCAACGGCATACGCTCAGATTGGGATGCCTTGCCCGATGCCGAGCGCGAGGCGTACATCAAGGAGCATGGCGGAAAAGCCAGCAAGGCGTTCGACAAGTACGTGAACAAGCGCATGGTCGAGGAGATCGAGACCAGAGACCCGAAATGGTACGCAACTGGCACGGAACCAAAAATCGGATTTGTCAGCAAAGGGGTGGAGAAGCGGGCGACCAAAGCGGAAATAGGAACAGCTAAGAGGCTGGCGCATCACGGCGTTGCCCCGACGTTCATCCAAGATTACAGATGGGTTCAGGAAGATGGGAGAAAGCGCAAAGTCGGGCTTCCAGACCTGAAAAACGGAATCGAAATCAAGACAATCGGAACGTCTGGAAACGCATGGGGCGCAATGAAGAACTACCTTGACAGCACGGCTGGAAAGGAGGGCGTCAAGTGCATGGTCGTTGACAACTCCGTATCCGAGCGAATAGACGACAATGCACTAATATCAGCGGCAAAGGATCTCGCGCCTAAGTACCCAAAGGTCGCGCATGTGCGCCTGCTGCTGAAGGATGGCAGGTACATAGCTGTCAAATAAAAAGGAACGGCACCGAAAACCTCAAAAGTAGAGGGCAGCATGCCGTTCCATCAACAGATTATACCAGTGCAAATAGGCAAGGGCCACCTACGGGTGGCCCTTTTCATGCCGAATCTCACGCTCATAAGAAACTGTCGCGGACGGGCCGCACGGCCCAACTAACGAACCGTTGAGCAGCCGCACGGCAGCTCAGGCGTGCCGCACGGCACGGGAAAGGACGCGACATGGCAGAAGCAAACGAACCCACGCAAGTGCCGGGAGCAGAAGGCGGAGATGGCGCCAACCAGGAGCCGCCCGTCGACTACAAGGCGCTGTACGAGGCCGAGAAGAAGCACTCGCGCGAGTGGGAGAAGAAGGCAAAGGCCAACAGAACCGCAGCGGCGGCGCTTGAGGAGGCCAACAACGCGAACAAGACAGCCGAAGACCAGATCGCCGACCTCAAGAAGAGGCTCGACGACAAGGAGAAGGAAGAGAAGCGGTCGAAGATCGCGGCCAAGGTCGCGCAGGAGAAGGGCGTGCCGGCGAGCCTGATCGTCGGCGACGACGAGGAAAGCATGTCCAAGTGGGCAGACGACATGCTCGCCGCGTTCAAAAAGCCGCCCGCGCCCAAGGTCGAGAAGCCGGGAAGCTTCCCGAAGCCGGGCGACGGCGACAAATCGGAGCTGCGCGACTTCACGCGCCAGCTCCTCGGTAACAACTAGAGACAAGTAAGGAGCCGAAATGGCTAACGACACCAGCAAGGTCAAGCTCCCGCACAAGGTAGTGACCTCCATCATCAGCAAGGCGAAGGACACCTCCACCATCGCGGCGCTGTCCCCCAGCACCCCGCAGACGTTCTCCGACACCACCTACATCGTGTTCAACCCGACAACTGAGGCTGAGGTAGTTGCGGAGGGCGCGAAGAAGAGCGGTTCCGAGGTCTCCACCACGCCGATCGTCGCAAAGCGCGTGAAGGTGGTCACGACCACACGCGTCTCAGACGAGCTGCGCTGGGCCGACGAGGACAATCAGCTTGAGATCGTGACCAACATCATCGCCGACCAGACCGCCGCGATCGGTCGAGCGCTCGACTACGTGGTCTACCACGCCGTGTCCCCCAAGACGGGCACCGCGCTCGATGGCTACACCGCGCTCACCGCAGGGGCCAACGCCGTAACCGCCTCGGCATCCGCGGTCGACGACATCGACGCGCTGGCCGATGCGCTTATCGACTACGACATCAACGGCTTCGCGCTCTCCCGCAAGTTCGCCGCAGACCTCCGCAAGCTGCGCATTCCCGCCACCGGCCAGCGCCTCTACCCGGAGATCCCGCTGTCCCTCAACGTCGGCAACATCGACGGCATCCCCGCCGCAACCTCCGGCACCGTCAACGGTCGCCGCTGCAAGACCGACCCGAAGGTGGCGGGCATCATGGGCGACTTCTCCACCATCAAGTGGGGCATGGTGCGCGACATGACCTCCGAGATCATCGAGTACGGCGACCCCGACAACACCGGTCAGGACCTGAAGGGATACAACCAGGTCGCGTACCGCACCGAGGCAGTCCTTGCCTACGCGGTTCTCGACCCCAAGGCCTTCGCCATCCTGAAGACGGCCTAGGGGGCGGTAACCATGGCGAACCTTGTGCAGAAGTTCATCGTCGAGGACGCATCCAAGGCATCCCCGATCCTCCCGCAGCACGTCTGCTTCGTGACCGCCGACGGCGAGCCTGTCGGCATCTCCAAACAGGCCGCAAACCCCGGCGCGAACCCGACCATCGCCAAGGTGGTCAAGTGCCTCGTCGACGCTGGCGTGATGGCCGCGACCTCCGAGGCTTCCGAGCAGAAGGCCGGCGAGAATGCCGCGAAGCCGGTTGACTCCGGCAAGGCCGAAGAGCCTGCCAGCGAGGAGTAGGCGCATGGAGCCGCTAGCGACCATCGAAGACTACAGGGCGAGGTACGGCGACCCGACCGACGAGGCACGCGCCGCGACCCTGCTCTCAGACGCGTCAGACCTGCTCATGAGCGCCTACGAATCAAACGTGGGCGACTACGAGCGCGGCAAGGTAGCCGCCTTCGACCGATCTGCCGCAGCGGTGTGCTGCCTCGTGGTCAACAGGGTCTTGTCTGCGCCAGCAGCTCTGGCGGGTGCCATGCAGTACAGCCAGGGCGCAGGCGGCTACACGGCCAGCGTGTCGTACGGGTCTGCCCTCGGCGAAATGTACCTGGGAAAGACGGAGCTGAAGCGCCTTGGGCTGCTCGACCAGCGCATCGGGGCGCTCCAACCGGTTGGGAGTGATGCCGAATGGGACTCATAAGCACCGAATCGGTGACGGTCACAACACCAGTGGTCGACTTCGATTCGCTCGGCGAGCCTATCGAGCGCGGCAGCGTGGATACCGCCATAGAGGGCGTGGTCGTGTGCCCGGGGGCCACGTCGGAACTCGACGCATCGCGCCCCGATGGCACTGAGGTCGCCTACACGCTGTGTTTCCCCAAGAGCTTCACCGCATCGCTCAAGGGGTGCCGCGTGAACGTTCGAGGCACCGAGTACCGCGTCATAGGCGACCCGCAGCGCTACGACCCGGCAAACACCCCCGGAGATTGGAACCTCACCGTGGAAGTGGGGCGCACCGATGGCTAAGTGCAAGGTGAAGTTCGAGTGGAAGGGCTGGAAGCGCGGCGGCTATGCCGAGGTTATGAACTCAGGCGCGGTGCAGGCGCTTCTCAAGAAGAAGGCAGACGCCGCAGCGGCATCGTGCAACTCGTCCTTCTCCCGGCACCCCGGCGAGGGTGCCGGCTACATAGTCCGCAAGTTCAAGGGCAAGCTCGCAAACGGCTTCGTGGTTGCCACGGCGACTCCGCACGCCCATGCGAGCGAGCGCAAGCACAACCGCCTCAGATCAATGTTCGGAGGCGGTGAGTAATGGACGCGGAGCGCATGGTGGCGCAGCGGATCATGGACGAGACCGGCATCAAGGCCGTGCTCGACGTACCAGCCGACAGGCCCAGCGAGTTCATATCGGTGTCGCAGACCGGATCTAGCCGCAGCGGCTGCATCAACCGTGTGCAGCTCGTGGCGCAGTCATGGGCGAAGACCCGCAGACGCGCCGCAGAGATTGCCGAAGCCGTGGAGCACGCAGTGCCGAGCCTCATGGACGAGGAGTGCGTGTTCGAGGCCACATGCGGAGACACGTACCGCTGGGACGACCCAGACAGCCGCCAGCGCCGATACCAGACCAACGTAAACGTAACCATTTGCGAATAGGAGCCGACATGGCACTTTTCAAGAAAAACGAGACCAAGAACGTCTCGTCCACCAAGGGCGTGAAGGGTGGATATATCTTCGTGGCCCCGACAGGCACCACCCTCCCCACCGACATTAAGACCAATCTCGCCGAAGCCTTCCTCAACCTCGGCTTCATCTCCGAGGATGGATACACCGAGTCCGAGGAGACCGACGCCAACGAGCTGAAGGACATGAACGGCGACCTCATGGACTCCTCCACGACTTCGCGCGTGGAGTCCGCGAAGCTCACGCTCGCAGAGATCAAGGCGCAGACCCTCAAGGTCATGTACGGCGCCGACAACGTGACCGACCTCGACGGCGTTATCACCGTAGAGCACAACGGCAACAAGGACGAGGCGTGGTCGATCGTGCTCGAACTCGTGCTCAAGAACGGTCGCCGCTGGCGCAAGGTCGTGCCAGCCGCCAAGTCCTCTGAGCTTGACGACATCAAGCTCGCCGTGAGCGAGATTGCCGGGCGCCAGATCACGTTCAAATACCTGGTCGATAGCAACGGCAACACCTGCTACGACTACATCGAGTCAACCGAGACCAGCAACGCCTAGGGGGAAAGAGAATGACCGAGATCACCTTTACCGTCGACGGCGTTGACGGCGAGTTCGCCGCAGACCTCGACGAGCTGAAGTCCTACAAAACCGTGAAGCAATTCGCCCGAAGCGAAACCGACCCGGCGGGGATGATGGACGCCATGGAGCGCATCTTCATGGGTCGAGACGAGGAGTATATCGAAGCCCTCGGCGGAACGTCATACGACATGCGCCGCCTGTGCGACGCGGCCTTCGAGGCGGCAAAGACAAAAAACTAATAGGCTTCGCCAGCGACCTCGAGAACAGGCGCGGCGAAGCGATAGCAGACTTCCAGCAGTTCTACGGCATAGCCCTGCCATTGGATGGAGCGCCCGAAGACCTCGATCGGATGGCGCTCCTCTGGCAGCACCTCCCCGACAACTCGCGCCTCGCCAAGGCGCAGTACCCGCAACTCAGGTGGAGCACGACCGACTACATGCTCTGGCGTATCGAGCACCAGCTTCGGTGCATCGCCTGGGGCATGGCCGACAAGAAGGACAGGAGCACGGAGCCTCCCGAGCCAATCAAGACGCCGGCGCAGCTCGCAGAGCTTGAGCGTCACCGCGCGAACGCGCTGGAAGCCAAGGAAGAGATAGACAAGATCCTGGGGATAGGAGGGGAAGATGGCGACTAGCGTCGGGTCGGCCTATGTGTCCTTGATGCCGTCGATGGACGGCTTCGCGAGCAAGATCGGCAAGGAGTTCGGCAGCCAGGGCAACGCCGCAGGCAAGGCCTTCGGCGACTCCATGACCGTCGGCATCGACGGCGGGGCCAAAAAGTCATCGGGCATCCTGACCGGGCTTGGAACCGTAGCCAAGGGCGTCGCCACTGCGGCGCTAGCCGGGTTCACAGCGCTCACCGGGGCCGTGACCGCGATTGGCGGCGCGGCCCTTTCCGCATATGCCGACTACGAGCAGCTGGTGGGCGGCGTCGACACCCTGTTCGGTTCCGCGTCGCAGACGCTGCAAGGTTATGCCGCAGAGGCGTACAAGACCTGCGGGATGTCCGCCAACCAGTACATGACGCAGGCCACGAGCTTCGCGGCTTCGCTCGTCTCGTCGTGCAGCGGAGACGTGGCCAAGGCGGCTGACTACGCCAACATGGCGATGGGCGACATGTCGGACAACGTGAACAAGATGGGTTCCGACATGACGGACGTGCAGAACGCCTACCAAGGCTTTGCGAAGCAGAACTACACGATGTTGGACAATTTGAAACTCAGCTACGGCGGCACGCAGGCCGAGATGAAGCGCCTGATCGCAGACGCCAACAAACTGCGCCAGGAGCAGGGCAAGAACGCCGACCTCACGATCGACAGCTATGCCGATGTGGTCGAGGCCATCCATACCGTGCAGGAGAACATGGGCATCACTGGCACCACCGCCAAGGAGGCCGCTACCACGATCAGCGGCTCCATCGGCATGGCGAAGGCCGCGTGGGAGAACTTCATCACAGGACTCGGGCGCGACGACGTTGACTTCTCGCAGCTCACGCAGCAGCTGCTTGAGTCGATCGGAGCGGTAGCCACGAACGTGGCCCCTAGAGTTGCGCAGATCGGCAAGGGAATCGTCGAGGCGTTCCCGGTTGTGCTGTCTGGCCTTGGCCCAGTCCTTGGCCCAGCGATTTCGGAAGCGCTCGCGACCGCTTGGAACATCGCCGTAGGAGCCTTGGCTGAGCTTGGCATACAGCTGCCAACAGTCGACGCTTCCCAGATAACGGGGGCGTTTCAGGCGATCGCCGACACTGCGGCATCCGTCGTAGACACGTGCAAGTCCGCTTTCGGGCAGCTTGGCGAGCAGATACCGGGCATCTGGAACACCATCGTCTCGACTATTAGCGGAGCCGTGACGACGACCATCTCGGCGGTGTCGCCGTTCGTGACGTACTTCGCATCGCAGATGCTGCCCGCCATCGCGTCATTCGCATCTGGCGCAGTCGGCGCGTTCAGCGCCGTGCGGCCTGTCATAGAGCAGCTTGGCTCGACGCTGCTGAACGTCGGCCAGGCCATCCTGCCCGTGCTGCACAACGCCTTCGCGATGATCGTCCCGATCATTTCGCAGGTCATCGGCGTCGCCATGCAGCTTTTCGCTGCGGTAAGCCCGCTCGTGTCGCAGGTGGGCGCTGCGCTCATGCCGGCAATCACGTCTATCGGCACGGCGCTCGCAAACCTCGCCAACGCCGTGCTGCCGATATTGGCTAGCGGCATGCAGATAGTGCTCTCCGTGGCTCAGATGCTCATACCGGTAATCCAGATAGTGCTGTCTGTAGTTGGTTCAATCGTGTCCGTCGTGATAACGGTGGCAAGCCAGGTGATCTCGGTCGTGGTAAACGCCGCATCCGTCGTAGCCTCTGCCATTGGCCTCGTCATGTCGGTCGTGAGCGGCCTCGTGACTGCGGTTACCACGTTCATCGGCTCGATCGTATCCGTTGTCGGCGGCGGGATAGCTACAGTGGTCGCCGCCGTTTCAGGCGGTGTGAACGCAGTCGTGGCGTTCATCGGCTCGCTGGTGTCCTCAGCGCTCTCGCTCGTGTCCAGCCTCGTCTCCTCGATTGCCGGGTACTTCTCGACCATGGTGTCGACGATGGCGAACGCGGCGCAGCAGGTGTACGCGGCAGTGACGGGTGCCTTCTCGGCGCTCGTCGGCGCTGTGTCTGGCCATATCGGGAGCCTCATGAACACCATTTCCAGCATCCCTGGCCAGGTAATGGGCTTCTTCGCAGGCGCTGGGTCGTGGCTCGTCGGT
>CABQSP010000049.1:0-12668 GCA_902466855.1 uncultured Collinsella sp.
AACGATATGGCACCGTGGGGACACATATATGTCAATCCTGGTCTAACAGAGCCTTCTTTTTTGGGCCCATCGCAGAGGGATTCGAACCCGCCAGCACATCTGTCGCAAAGGCCGTGGCCAAAAAATGGCAAAAATGAGTACTGCTACTTTGTTTGCAACATATAAAAAGATAGTATTTGCTTAAATTACGCAACATATGTCCATTATAAGGACTAACAGTTAGATCAAAATCGTGCATTCATCGCCATTTCGACTTGATATCTGGCCTTATTAGTCCAAAATTGCTGCTACCAAATCGGTAACAGTACTCATATTTGATGTTTTTTGACCAGCAGGTCTCCCTGCCTTAGCAAATCTAAGGCAAAACGGGCTCCAGACCGCTGAATCATGCCGCATAGGACACGCCCACAGTCCGGAACCCGGTCCAAATTGAGTTATTGCGCCGCGTTAGCCCAAGACATCCGACAGGATCTCGATCAGGCTGTCCACGTCGGCTTCCTCGCAGACGAGTGGCGGCAGGAAACGCAGCGTATGGGCACCCGTAGCGTTGATTACGGCACCGGCCCCCAATGCACGGGCCACAACGTCGTGTGCATCACCCGCAGTATCGTCAAGATCGCAGCCGAGCATCAGGCCACGGCCACGCACCTCTACCACATGCGGAAGCTTAGCCAGCGCCTGCTCCATATAGGCGCCCACCTTGGCGGCATGCTCGGCATAATCGCCGCGCACAAGCGCGGAGAGCGTCGCGGCACACGCCGCGATGGCCAAGCAGCTACCGCCGAAGGTCGAACCATGATCGCCGGGCTTAAACACGTCGGCAATCTCCTTCTTTGCCACGACGGCACCCATGGGCACGCCGTCGGCAATGCCCTTGGCAAGGCTCATGATGTCAGGCTCCACGCCATAGGTTTGGAATGCAAATGGCTTGCCGGAGCGGAAGATGCCGCACTGGACCTCGTCGGCGATAAGCACGGCGCCCACTTCGTGTGCCAGGTCGCGCGCTGCCGCCATAAACTCCTCGGTCATGGGGTGCACGCCACTCTCACCCTGGATCGGTTCGAGCATCACGGCACAAATTTCGCTCCCCAGCTGCTTAAAGATTGCACGCAGTTCATCGACATCGTTGGGCGTGCAGGCCACAAAGCCACCCGGCAGCGGGCGGAAGCTGTCCTGCAGCCAATCCTGCATGGTGGCGGCAATGGTCTCGAGCGTACGACCGTGGAAGCCACCGCGCATGCACACGATGGTGTTGCCGCCATTACCGGCACGCTTGGCGTACAGGCGCGCGAGCTTCATCGAGCCCTCGTTGGCCTCGGCGCCAGAGTTGGCAAAGAAGGTCTCCCAAACCTGCTCATCCGCAGCCGGGGCACCAAGTGCAGCTGCCGTGGTCTCATCGCCGGCGACAATGGCATCGGCAAGCACGCGCGCACCATCTACGTCGTCGTTAGCAAGCTTGGACAGCAGCGCCGCGACCTGTCCGCGCTGCTCGATGTAGAAGTAATTGGAGACATGCATGAGCTTTTTGGTCTGTGCCTCGAGCGCCGAGAGCACAGCCGGTTCGCCATGACCCAGGCTGCACACGCCGATGCCGGCAAGAAAGTCGAGGTACTCACGGCCATCGTCGCCGGTGAGCTTCATGCCGTGACCCTCGACAAACTCGACCGGAGAGCGGCCAAAGGTATGCATAACGTAATGGGATTCAAGCGATTGCTGAGCTGCAAGTGACATGAGATGCCTTTCGTTGGGCGCCAGACGGCGCGGGGCTATGGGTGCAGGAATGGGGCTGCTGCGGGTCAGCTAGACCGTCTGAAGCTTCTCGACCTCGTCAAGGTTCTCGGTCAGACGCGCAGCAAACGTCGAAAGCGGATGCGGATGCGTATCGAACTCGTAAGCCGTCTCGGTGGAATGGATCACGGTGCCGACGCCGGCATCGGTCAGCAGCTCCAGGAGCAGCGAATGCGGCGTAGTACCGTTAATGATGTGGGCACGAAATACGCCGCCGGCAAGCGCATCGACGGCCGCACGCAGCTTGGGAATCATGCCCTTATCGACCTCGCCGCCGTAGAGTATTTCGTTAACCTCGTCGAGCGTTAGGTTGGAGATAAGCGAGTCCTTGTCGCTAAAGTCCTTGTACAGACCATCGACATCGGTCAAAAAGATCGCCTTATGCGCGTGGAGCGCCGCGGCAACGGCACCGGCGGCGGTGTCGGCGTTGATGTTGAAGAAACCGCCGTCCTCCCCCGCCGCGACGGTAGCGATGACGGGGATGTACTCGCTATCGAGTAAGCGCTCAATATAGTCGGTGTTGACGCGCGTCACTTTGCCCACGCGACCGAGCTCGGGGTCGAGCGGCTCGGCGATGAGCGTGCCGGCATCGCTGCCCGACACGCCCACGGCCAGGTTGCCGTGGTGGTTGATGGCAGCAACCAGCTCCTGGTTAACCTTGCCGCCCAGCACCTCGCGCACGATGTCCATGGTGGCAGGCGTAGTCACGCGCTGGCCGTTCTTAAACTCGACGGGAATATCGTAATGGCTCAGCGCCTCGTTGATAGCCTTGCCGCCGCCGTGCACGATGACGGGGCGCATACCGATGATCTTGAGCAAAACGATGTCGCTCATCACGTCGCGGCGCAGCTGCTCATCAACCATGGCGGCTCCGCCATATTTGATAACAACCGTCTTGCCGGTCAGGTTCTTAATCCACGGCAGCGCTTCGAACAGCAGCTGCGCGGTTGCTTCGTTGGATTCGCTCGAACGACAATCGCGTGCGAATTTCATAATCTGCCTCGTCTTTCGTATCGTTATCGCGCCGTGCTCCGCTGTCCGCAATCGCGGCAAGATGCGCAGCGTGCCTGGAATCTAGGAACGGTAGTCGCCGTTGATGGAAATGTATTCATGCGTGAGGTCGCAGGTCCACACGGTCGTTGCCGCGTCGCCTGCGCCCAGGTCGGCCGAGATCACGATCTCGGGCGCCTCGAAACGTCGTAGAGCCTCGTCCTCGTCAAAGCGAACAGTCAGACCGTCGCGACAGACGGGCATGCCCATCATGTCGATGGAAACGTCTTCCTGATTAAACTTCACGCCGCACTTGCCAAGCGCCATGGCAACGCGGCCCCAGTTGCAGTCGTGGCCGGCGATGCAGGTCTTAACGAGCGGCGAGTTGGCAACGGCACGAGCGGCGATATCAGCTTCCTCGTCGTTGGCGGCTCCGGTAACGTTGACCGTAACAAGCTTGGATGCGCCCTCACCATCGGCGGCGATATTGCGCGCCAGGCTCTCGCACACCTCGTGCACGGCAAATGCCAACTCGTCGAAGGCATCGGAGCCCTCGACGATAGGCTCGGCATCTGCGGCAGCGGCGCCGGAGGCAAGCATGATGCAGGTGTCGTTGGTCGAGGTGTCGGAATCGACCGTTACCTTGTTAAAGGTCTGCTTGACGGTCGAGAGCAGCAGGGCATGAAGTGCCGCAGGCTCGACGGGGGCATCGGTGGTGATAACTGCGATCATGGTGGCCATATTGGGCATGATCATGCCCGAGCCCTTGCACATTCCGCCTACCGTATAGACATTGCCCGCATGACCCGCAGCCTCACTGACGTAGGACACGGCGTACTCCTTGGAGTGCGTGTCGGTCGTCATGATGGCGCGAGCGGCATCGGCGCCACCGTGGGCGGAGAGCGCCTCGTAGGCAGCAGGAATGGCTGTCTCAAACGTGTCGATCGGCAGAATCTGGCCAATCACACCCGTGGAGGCAACCAGGATCTGCTGGGGTTCGCAGCCGATAACCTGCGATGCGATGTTGCAGGTCTCGCGCGCGCAGGCAAGGCCGGTCTCGCCCGTGGCGGCGTTCGCGTTGCCGGAGTTGATTGAAACACCGGCGATGATACCGTAGCCCTTGTCCGCACCGCCCAGGTTGGCACGGCTCACCTGCACGGGCGCCGCGCAAAAGCGGTTGGTCGTAAACACGCCGGCGCCGGGACAGGGTTTATCGGGCATGACGAGCGCATAGTCTAAGCGCTCGGGATTCTTCCGGAATCCCGCATGGATGCCTGCGGCCTTAAAGCCGGCCGCTGCCGTAACGCCACCCTCGACGGCGCGAATCTTGATATCAATCAGGTCGGTATTCATCGTCTTTATGACTCCTTATGTCAAACAAAAAACGGACATCGGTTGGTGCGCCATGCCAGTCGCAATCATGAGACCAGCTTAAAAGTGGCGCCCCACTCGATGCCCGACTACCAAATCGTTAACAATCGAATGTGCTACACCGGGCACGCCACTGTGGGCAAGCCTCGTCGCTCGTCAAAACCAAAGACGATGTTGGCGCACTGGACCGCCTGGCCTGCTGCACCCTTGCACAGATTGTCGATGGCGCCCGTAGCCACCAGAACGCCCGCGCGCTTGTTGAGCGCGAGGCCGATCTGGGCGGCGTTGGTGCCGACGACCGAAGCCGTCTTGGGCTGCTGGCCGGCATCGAGTACGCGCACGAAGGTTCGACCGGCGTAGAACTGCTTGTAATGGTCGACAACGTCCTCAAGGGTCAGCGTGTCGATAGCCTGCGGCGCGAGCGGCAGCGTCACCGTGGAGAGCAGGCCGCGCTTGAGCGGTGCCAGATGCGGGGTGAAGACGATGCGGTCGGTCAGGCCAAGAATCTGCTCGATCTCGGGCGTATGACGATGCTTGCCCACGCCATATGCCTCCAGATTCTCGTCCGCGCTGCAAAAATGCGTGCGGGCGTTACAGGACTTACCGGCACCCGTCACGCCGCTGATAGCGTCGACGATCACGGGGCCGCTCTGGGCAACCCAGCCGGCGCGCACGGCAGGCGCGGCAGCAAGGCTCGTTGCGGTGGGATAGCAACCGGCGCAGGCAACCAGCACGGACTTGCCGTCAGCATAGTCGGATGCGGCGGTCTCCAAGTCCCGGCAGAACAGCTCGGGCAAACCAAAGGCGCGAGTCTTGAGCAGCTCGGGGCTCGTATGCTCGGCGGCATACCAGGCCTCAAAGGTAGCCGGATCGCTCAGGCGATAGTCGGCCGAAAGGTCAATGCAGGAGACTCCTGCGGCAAGCAGGGCGGGCACCTGTGCCATGGCAGCCGTGTGCGGCACGGCCAAAAAGACCGCATCGCAGTTCTTGAGCTCGGGGGCGTCATGCGTCGTGAAGACAAGATCGCTTACGCCGGCGAAACTCGGATACACCGCGGACAGTGGCTGGCCGGCATCGGCGTTGGACGTAATGGCAACAAGTTCAAACTCGGGATGACCGAGCACGAGGCGAATGAGTTCGGCGCCGGCATATCCAGCCGCGCCGACGATTCCAACCTTCAAAGACATATCAGACTCCTTGCCTGCGATTTATGCACCGATGCGCATTTCGCAGCGGTCGTTATGAAGTGGGTTGAAACTTTAGCACCAAAAGATGCATGAATACGTAAATAGCTTGCATATTCATGCATTGAAACATTCCCGACACATTCGCTTGAAGGAATTGACAAATGGAGCGGGCCCCGTATTGACCGGCGCTCCTAACGGCGTCAGGCAATACGGGGCCCGCCCATGCGAAAAACCAAGTTGTTGGGATGAGCCAGCTGGTTAGAGCTCGACCGGCACCCATTCGTCGTGATTGCAGATAAAAGCCTCGGGATCCTCGACGCTAAAGAAAACAAGCGTGGGGTCGTTAGGCCCCTCATAGTGCTCGCTCAAGCGCTCAAGATGTTTCCATCCGGCCTCGCGCATTTCGCTCGAAGCCCGGTCTTCCAGCCCCGCACGCCCACGCAGAATCAACCAACCATGGCCCGGCCACCAACTCGTGGCCTCAAAGCGCTGGTTTTGCAGAAGCTCCTGCCACACATCTTTGGTGCGCGCTGTCACAAACCACAGCTTGCCGTCCTGAATCTGCGCAAACGAGAACGGACGCACATGCGGCTGCCCGTCCACGCTCGTCGCCAGATACCACGCAGGCACCGACGTCAGATACTCCAGCACCGTATTCAATCCGTCCACGTTTCCTCCTGTCGCCTGACCAGTCTTTTTGCAATGGGTAGTCAATTTGGGAAATTAGAGCTCGAGGCGCTCTTCGCTGCCGTCGATATCGCAGAATCGCGCGGCGATGTTGCGGACCGAGAAGAATGCAAGGCGGCCGTCGTTGGCGCTATCGTGTTGCTCGCCAATGCCCACCATGTGCCTAAAGCCCGCCTGACGCACCTTGTCGCTCACGACTGCATCGTCCTCGAGCGCGGCCTCACCGGTTAACACGATCCAGCACTCCCCCGGCTTCCAGCCCGATACCTCAAACTTGGGATTCGCGCTCAACTCCGCCCACACGTCCTTGTCGCGCGACGTGCAAAACCACAGCTTGCCGTCATCGACCATGGCAAACGAAAACGGCCTCACGCGGGGCTGATGCCCGTCGCTCGCATCGGTCGTGGCAAGATACCACGCCGGAATACGCCTGAGATACGAGCAGACGCGCTCGAGCTGAGCCGTGCGATCGTTGTCGGTCATAGGGACCCCTTTCCTGCGCTCGAATCGCGCCTAAACAAGTTGAAGATTGATGACGATGACGCAGATGAGCAGCAACGCCGTCACCACCGCCGCCAACGCATCGCCGCGGCCAAATGCAAGCGCATGCAGACGCGTGCGGCCCTGCTCGCCATGATAGCAACGGGCATCCATGGCGGCAGACAGCGTTTCGGCATGACGGAACACGCCCGTGAACAGCGGAATCGCCACACTGCCGAGCATACGCACGCCGCCGAGCGGGCCTCCCGTCACGCGCGCACCGCGGCTCGCCTGCGCATCGGCCGTCTGCTTCATCTCGGTGGCAAACTGCGGCATAAAGCGCAGCGCGATACCCATGATCATGCCGAGCTCGTGCGCAGGAAGTCCCACACGCGCAAACGGCGCGAGCAGGCGCTCAAAGCCCGCGGTGAGGTCGAGCGTCGGTGTGGTGAGCGTGATAGCGCTCATACCGGCCATCATCAAGGTCAGGCGGCACGCCATAAAGGCGGCGGAATGTAGCGAGCCCTCGCTTATCTGCAAAAAGCCGAGCTGCCACAGAATGCGCCCGCTCTGGTCGGAAAACAGGTTGAGCACCGCGACCACCGCGACAATCGCCAGCAGCGGTGCCATCGATGACAGGACGCGACGAGCCGGCACCCGGGACACGGTATAGATCAGGACAACGAAGATTGCGACCGGGACCAGTCCGCGGAAGCTACTGACCGTGAGCGTCGTGATCAGAAACACAAAGCCCAAGAGCAACTTGGTTCGCGGGTCCAGGCGGTGGATTGCACTATCGCCGGGATAGTAGCTACCAAACGAAAACGCCTCCATTAACAGCCCTCCTCTCGCGTGACCGTCTTGGATTTGGCCTTGTCCGAGACGTTAGAAGGACCGTCCGAGCGACCGTTTAGCAGGTCCACCAACTCGTCTGCCAGCGACTCAACCGTATAGAGGCCGTCAAAGCGCAGCGGCACGCCCGCCTTCGCAAGCGCCAGCGCCATGCGCTGGGCAGCGGGAACACCCAAGCCGATTGATTTAAGCTCATCCGCATGCGCAAACACCTGAGCGGGTGTGCCCTCGGCAAACACCGCACCTTCGTTCATTACGACGATACGGTCGCAGCAATTGGCCAGGTCATCCATGCTGTGTGAAACCATGACGACGGTCAGGCCATCGCGGTGAAGTCGATCGATGAGCTCCAAGAAATCACTGCGCGCCGCCGGATCGAGCCCCGCCATGGGCTCATCGAGTACCAGGACCTCGGGCTCCGTGGCAAGCACGCCAGCAAACGCCACGCGCCGCTGCTGCCCGCCCGAGAGCTCAAAGGGGCTCTTGTCGCCCACCGTGGCCAGGTCGAGGCCCACGCGCGCGAGCGATGACGCAACGCGGCAGGCAACCTCGGCCTGCGACAAGCCAAGGTTACGCGGACCAAATGCCACGTCCTGCGCCACGGTCTCGGCAAACAGCTGACGCTCTGGATACTGAAACACCACGCCGACCTTTGCCTTAACCGCGGCGGCATCTTTCTTGTTTGATAGGTCGAGCCCCAATGCGTAAACGGAACCCTCCTGGGGACGAATCAGACCGTTGAGATGCTGAATCAGCGTCGACTTACCCGAACCGGTATGGCCCGCAAGGCCCAGGAACTCGCCACGACGCACCGTTAGCGACACGTTGCGCAACGCCCAGGGGCTGCTAGGATCGTTGCCCCAGAGGGCCTGCTTGTTCGATGCGCCCTCGGCGGCTGAGCGCTTGTGCCAGCGACGACGCTCGCGGGCGCTCAGCGAATAGCTATACGAAAGGTGCGAAATCTCGATGACGGGCTGCAGCGCGTCTGCGCCATCGATTGCAGAGGAGACGTTGTCGGGAATACGAGGATCGGATGCGAAAGGCCGCCCGGCGATGCCTGTCCTACTCCGCTCGGCATAAGCCTGCGCAACCTCGGCAACCATATCCGCCTCGCGCACTTTCGCGCAAATGGGCACGCCCTTCGCGCAAAGCGCCCTGCCAAGACAGCACGATGCCGGCATATCCAGGTTCAGCCGCGCGAGTTCGTCCGCCCGCGTCAAGATCTCCTCGGGCGTACCGAGCATGGCAACGCGGCCCGCCTGGAAGACAGCAACGCGATCGGCCTCAGCGGCCTCTTCCATAAAGTGCGTAATCATCACGATGGTCATGCCGCGTTCGTGCAGCGCGTGACAGGCCTTCATGAGGCCCTTGCGCCCGCGCGGATCGAGCATCGAGGAGGCCTCATCCAAGATGAGCACGCGCGGCTCCATGGCGAGCACGCCGGCAAGCGCCACGCGCTGCTTTTGTCCGCCCGAGAGAGCGTGGGTCTCGTGGCGCTCAAAGCCCACCAGGCCCACGGCCTTCAGCGCCTCGCGCACGCGCTGCGCGATCTGGGCCGATTCGACCCCTAAGTTCTCGGGACCAAACGCAACATCGTCCTCGACAAGCGTCGCCACAAGCTGGTCGTCGGGATTCTGGAACACCATGCCCGCAGTCGAGCGGATATCGTAGACCAGCTCGGGATCGGACGCGTCCATGCCGTTGACGCACACCGTTCCCGCATCGGGCTGCAGCAGCGCGTTCAAATGCTTGGCAAACGTAGACTTGCCCGACCCGTTTCCGCCGAGGATGCAGAAAAACTCGCCATCCTCGATGTTCAGATCGATGCCATCGAGCGCCGGTACAGCACCGTCATAGCTAAAGGAAACGCCCCGACACTCAATCATGCGCGGCCTTTGACCTGGTCCTTCTTGGGCGTGATGAGATTAGAGACCGCCTTGTACACCACCAGCGTCAACACCGAGTTGAGCACGGTCTTGATGAGGTTAAACGGCAAGACGGTGGGAAGCATGAGCGGCAGAATCACATCGGCCGAGCCATACCAGAACCAAACGCCGATGGTCAGGTTCGCGACCATGGACAGCGCCGTAGCGGCAATGACGCCGAGCGCCAGGCCAATCACGGCACCCTTGTAGGTGTGCATCTTCTGATAGACGATAGCCGCAGGCAGAATATAGCCCAGCGTGGCAACCAAGTTCATAAGCGCGCCGACCCAGTCACCCGTGGTAAGCGCATGGATGACGATCGCCATGGCGGCAACGGCAGTGCCGGCACCAGGACCATACGCAAATCCACACACCATCGCCGGCACCAGCGACGGGTCATACGTCAAAAACGGCGCCGAAGGAAGGATGGGCAGCTGCACATACATAAACAGCGCTCCCAGGGCGCACATCAACGCCATGGTAACGAGCTGTTTGGTGCTCCACCTATTCGTGTTCTCAAAATGGATATGCTGCGACTGTTCAGACATTAAGATCACCTGCCTCTTTCATCCGGACTCTAACCGTTGGTACTGGGATCTCACCAGTTCAGCCGGCATGCGAACCAACGCACACACGGGTCGCGGACTCATCGGCTCGGCCGCAGGCACTTTACCTGCGCCACGGCGTCCCTTTGACACCGCCCGATTTACCGCCAGTGGGGAATTCCACCCCGCCCTGAAACAGCAATTGCAAGTGTAGCACGGGCAGGTTTTCGCGCAAGTATGCCAAGGGTAATTTATGATGGGGACCAGTTGCCGCAACAACCACATTCCCCACCCATCCCAAAGTAGCGCGCCTTTCGCGCGAAGCGCGAAACAGCGAAGGGGACACGTACTCCCATCAACCACGTCCTTCTCCGCGAGCCGACCTCAAGGCCGTAAACGCAGGGGATCCGGGGGCGTGACGGGGGCTTCTCTCCGGAACATTCCGCAGGACGCAAAGAGGCTCCGCAGCGCGAAGCGCGATGCGGAGCCTCTTTGCATGTCCGAGGACGTTCCGGAGAGAAGCCCCCGTCACGCCCCCGGATTCCCGGTGGGAGTTCTAGACCTTGTCGGCCTTAGTACATACCGCCGCCCTGCTGACCAGCGGTGGCAGCAGCGATAGCGTCCTCAAGCTGAGTGTTCTTGGGCACATCGGAGACGGTGGCCTCGGTGATGAGGATCAGGCTGGCGACAGAAGCAGCGTTCTGCAGGGTGACGCGGCTGACCTTGACGGGGTCGAGGACGCCCATCTCGATCATGTCGCCCCACTCGCCGTTGGCAGAGTTGAGACCCTGGCCGGCGGGCAGCTCGGCAACCTTGTCGACCACGACAGCGCCCTCAAAGCCAGCGTTCTTGGCGATGGTAGCGACCGGAGCGGTCAGAGCCTTCTTGACGATATCGACGCCAATCTTCTCCTCGGGGTCGTCGATCTCAACAGCGTCGAGCGCAGGAGCAGCGTCCATGAAGGCGACGCCGCCGCCGGCGACGATGCCCTCCTCGACAGCAGCGCGGGTAGCCTGCAGGGCGTCCTCGACGCGATGCTTGATCTCCTTGAGCTCGGACTCGGTAGCAGCGCCGACCTTGATGACGGCAACGCCACCGGAGAGCTTGGCCAGGCGCTCCTGGAGCTTCTCGCGGTCGAAGTCAGAGGTGGTGTTCTCCATCTCGCCCTTGATCTGAGCGATACGGGCGTCGATGGCCTCCTTGGAGCCAGCACCGCCGACGACGACGGTGTTGTCCTTGGAGATGGTGACGGACTTAGCGGTACCGAGCATATCGGCGGTAATGTCAGCGACCTTCACGCCCAGCTCGTCCAGAGCGGCCTGGCCACCGGTGAGGACGGCGATGTCCTCGAGGATGCGCTTGCGGCGATCGCCGTAGCCCGGAGCCTTGACGGCGCAGACGTTGAGGGCGCCACGGATCTTGTTGAGGACCAGGGTCGGCAGAGCCTCGCCGTCGATGTCCTCAGCGATGATGAGCAGGCCACGGCCGGCGCGCTGGACAGCCTCGAGAACAGGCATGATGTCCTGGACGCTGGAGATCTTCTGGTCGGTGATGAGGATGTACGGATCCTTCATCACGGCCTCCATGCGGTCGTTGTCCGTGACGAAGTAAGCGGAGACATAGCCCTTGTCGAACTGCATGCCCTCGACAGTGTCGATGGTAATGTCGAACGTCTGGGAATCCTCGACGGTGATGACGCCGTCCTTACCCACGACCTCCATGGCCTCGGCGATCTTCTCGCCAACCTCGGGGTCACCAGCGGAGATAGTGCCGACGGAAGCGATCTGCTCCTTGGTCTCGACCGGCTTGGCCTGCTTCTTCATCTCGGCGACGGCGGCGTTGACGGCCTTGTCGATGCCGCGACGGATGGCCAGCGGGTTAGCGCCAGCGGCGACGTTGCGCAGACCGTCGTTGACGATAGCCTGAGCGAGCAGGGTTGCGGTGGTGGTGCCGTCACCCACGGTGTCGTTGGTCTTGGTGGCGACCTCCTTCACCAGCTGAGCGCCCATGTTCTCGATGTTGTCCTCGAGCTCGATCTCCTTAGCGACGGAAACGCCGTCGTTGGTGATGGTCGGGGCACCGAACGTGCGCTGCAGAGCGACGTAACGGCCCTTGGGGCCCATGGTGACGGTAACGGCATCGGCCAGAGTGTTGACGCCCTTTGCGAGCTTGGCGCGGGCATCGGTGTTGAACGTAATGTTCTTTGCCATGGTAGGTAATCCTCCAAAAGAAATGTGACTCGCGTCGCCGCTTCCGAGTCCTATGCGGCAGGCGCGTTCAAAGACGAATCAGAGATTCTGACGAGGCTAGGCCTCGACGACGGCGTAGATGTCGTCGGCGCGCATCAGCAGATACTTCTCGCCGTCGACCTTGACCTCGTTGCCACCAAACTTACCGTAGATGACAACGTCGCCGACCTGAACGTCCATGGGAATGCGCTCGCCCTTGTCGTTGACCTTACCGGCGCCAACGGCAACGATGGTGCCGCGCTGCGGCTTCTCCTGAGCGTTGCTAGCGATGTACAGACCAGAAGCGGTCTTCTGCTCGGCCTCGTCGGGCTTGACCAGGACGCGATCTGCAAGCGGCTTCAAAGACGACATGCTTGTTTCCTCCTTTTTGGGCCGCGCGGTTGAGCCGTGCGGGTTTCCCTACTTCGTTTGCGTACGCGTTGAATGGTACCCACGAATGGCGGGTTATACAACACGGAGTCAAAAAATCTTATTTTTTGGCACTTAGATTTTCTGAATGCCGGGGGATAACTTGGCAGTGGCTCCCGGGGCGGACCGGAGGGCATGAAGTTTGCTGCTCTACAGTCCTGCGCAAGACGGAAAGCACATTAAGTG
>CABQSP010000050.1:0-12590 GCA_902466855.1 uncultured Collinsella sp.
CGGTCTTTCATGCAGCAGGGGCTCTCAATGTTTTTATGTCCTGCTCATATCGTCTGTGCCGGCACTTTGGGACACTCCTTGTCATTGGTGCAAAGTAACCTGCCCCCATTGCGCCAAGCGGCGTGTGCCGTTAAGCGGAGAGGCGTATTGTTGACCCATCGTTTGGGCATACAATGGCTATTGGTTTGCTGCGGTGAAGGTCTGTCCGCTCCGCAGCTTTTTTCTACGGTTAAAGGAGTATGTATGTCCGTTGAGGTCATGAGGTCTGTGATCGAGGCCGCCGAGGGGCGCGTGCCCGTCGACACGCTGTTTACCAATGCGCAGATTGTTGACGTGTATGGCCAGCGTGTGGCGCCCGGTAGCGTTGCCGTCAAGGACGGTGTAATCGTCGGCGTGCTCTACGATGGTCGCGACGATGCCGCTGGCACCTACGAGGCAACTGAGGTCATCGACTGCCAGGGTCGCTATCTCGCTCCCGGTTTTATTGACGGGCATCTGCATATCGAGTCTTCGAACATCCGTCCCGCCGAGTATGCTCGCATGGCCGCGACGCGCGGTACTACCACTGCCATTGCCGACAGCCACGAGATTGCCAATGTTGCCGGTCTCGACGGCTTGCGCTTTATGATCGAGGATGGCCGCCGCGCACCCATCTCCATCAAGTACATGATGCCTTCGTGCGTGCCCGCGCTGCCCGACGAGCAGGCCGGTGCCGTTATTTCGGCTGCCGATATGCAGGCGTTTTTTGCCGAGCATCCGGGCGATGTTTTTGGTCTGGGCGAAATGATGAACTTGCCGGGCGTCTTTATGGCCGACCCCGAGACTTGCGCTCGCATCGATGCTGCCAACCAGACGCCGTCCAAGCAGGTTGACGGCCACGCGCCGCTCGTTGCCGGTAAGGACCTCAATGCCTATGCCGCAGCGGGCATTATCGCCGACCACGAGTCGACGATTCCCGAGGAGGCGCTCGATAAACTGTCCCGCGGCATGTATGTGATGCTGCGTGAGGGCACGTGCAGCCACGATCTGGCCAATTTGTCCCCGATGCTGCTGGAAAACCCCGCCCGCGCCCGCCGCTGCTGCTTTGCGACCGACGACCGCGCTCCCTCCGACGCGCTTTCGACCGGCATGATCGACAATGCCTGCCGCGTGGCCATCGAGGCTGGCGTCGACCCGGTGGTCGCCATCTCCATGGCGTCCCTTTCCACGGCTGAGGCATTTGGCCTGGACCACGGCTGTCGCGACCCGCATGAGCTCCGCGGCGCGATCGCCCCAGGCAAGCGTGCCGACCTGCTGGTGCTCAACGACCTGACGTTTGCCACAGCTCCGCATCGCGTGTATGCCGCCGGTGCCCTGGTGGCGCAGGATGGCACCTTTGTGGGCGAGGTCGCGCCCGAGACGGCCGAGGTCGCAGCCCTTGCCGATGAGCTGCGCGCTTCCGTTAAGCTGCCGAAGCTTTCGCTCGACGTGTTTGACTATGCCTTTAAGCCGGGCGAGGCCGTTATCGATGTCATCCCGGGTATGGCTATCACGGGTATGGCCCGCCCCGAGAGCGCCGAGGACTTGCGCCGCATTATGCTGATCGAGCGCCATGGCCGTGGTGTGTCGCTGCAGGCCGAGGGCGCCGATGGCGACGGCCCCGCTGGCCTGGGCCTGGTCGGCAAGCATATCGGTCGCGGCTGGGTGCGCGGTTTCACCATCACCGGTGGTGCCATTGCCTCCACGATCGGCCACGACTCGCACAACGTGTGCGTGGTGGGCGATAACGCTGCCGATATGATGGCTGCCGTTGAGGCCGTGGGCCAGGGTGGTCACGTGCTGGTGCGTAACGGCGAGGTCGTGGCGCGCATTCCGCTGGCGCTCGGTGGCCTGATGAGCGAAGGCACGGCCGAGGACGTTGCCGCGCAGCACGACGACTTTATGGTCAAGGCGCGCGCCATGGGTATTGAGCCGCCGCTCGACCCCATCATGGGCATCATCTTCCTGCCCCTGCCGGTCATCCCGACGCTCCGCATCCGCCCCGAGGGCATGTTCGACGTCACAACCTTCACCTACGCCGACTAGTCATCGGGGACGTTCTTAAACGACTAGTCATCGGGGACGCTCTTTGGCGGGCTGCCTGACGCCGCGACCGTAGGACCTCTGGCATGTGTGAGCTATTTGCCAGGTCCTTGTAACGTTTACGCCCGCGGAGTCTTATTTGAGCTCCCTTTGGGTACGTTGGAATCGGATACACGTTCGATTCCAACAAGCCCGAAGGGAGCTTTTCCATGTTTAAACTGATTGCATCCGATATGGACGGCACACTGCTTGACGAAAACGGCCAGGTGCCTCCCGAGACCTACGAACTGATTCTGGCGCTACACGAGCATGGCGTGCATTTCGCCGCATCGTCAGGTCGTCGCTACGATCGCCTGTGCGAGTTCTTTGCGCCCGTTCGCGACAAGATGGACTTTGTCGCCGCTAACGGCGCCCAGGTCTACGCCGACGGTAAGATGGTAGACCGTGAGGTGTATTCCCACCTAGCGATTCGAAGGCTCGCCCAAGCCGTCAGGACGTTTCCCAATCTGCATCTTGCGCTATTTGATCGAACCAAGTCCTTCCTGCTCGATGACGAGTGCAAGTTCGTGCGTGAGGTCGATAAGGACCTTCCCAATGCCGAGCGCATTTGGGAGCTGCCCGATCCCAGCGTAAATATCATCAAAGCGAGTATCTTTTGCGACGACAGTGCGGTTATGGACAGCGCGTACGTGCTACAGCGCGAACTTGGTCAGCTCTTTACTTTTGCACCTTCGGGCAACGCGTGGATCGATGCCATGCAGCCTGGTGTGTCGAAGGCCTCGGGCATCGCGCAGCTCGCGGAGCATTACGGCATTGGTCGCGACGAGGTCATGGCGTTTGGCGACTCGATGAACGACTACGAGATCATTCGCTTTGTCGGCACGGGCTGCGCGATGGAAAACGCGCGCCCCGCGCTTAAAGCGGTGGCCGATCGCGTGGTGGGTTGTAACCGCGACCACGCCGTCCAGCAGGAGCTCCGTCGCGTGCTGGAGAGTCTCTCCTAATCCGGCAGATGGGGACGTTCCTTTTAATATGAGCAGGACATTGTCAAGAGGCAAAATCGGGCCTGGCCCCAACGATATGGGGTCAGGCCCTCTCCCTATATCAGCCCGTCCGCGGCGACCTCGGCGTGTCTTACCGACGCTCGTCTTTGCAGTTTAATATCCGCCCGCGGCGATCTCTCGCTGGGCAATCCGTTGCTACGGCTGAGGCTTCTACGTCGAACCGACAGTCTGTGCACGCGTGTGGCGCCCTGGGCGCTCGCAGAAAAGGGACCTGAGGTTCGCCTCAACGGCTTCGGATCGAACCGCTTCCGGGGTGACTGGCTTATGTGCGGGGGGCCGCCCCCCTACGCCTCCTCGGCCATGAGGCCGACCGCCCATACCCAGCAGGCGAGCTCGCGCGCCGTGGCCACGTTCGCCTTGTTGCCGTGGACCCCGCGCGCGAGCAGCGCCTCCCGCCTCTCGACCAGCCTCCGCACGCCCTTGGCGGCATGCCTCCGGGCGCCCCGGTCCGGGGCCTGGCCCCTGGCGAGGTCCTTCGGCCGCCCCGAGCACGTCAGGTAGTGCCACGCGGCCTCGACCAGCGTCTTCCTCAGGTGCTTGTTGCCAGCCTTGGTGATCGCGCCCCTGCGGTCGCTCTCCCCGCTGGAGTGCTCGGAGGGCGTCAGGCCGACCCACGCCGCGAACGAGCGGGCGTTCCTGAACCTCGAGAACTCGCCGGCCTCGAACACGAGGTCGGCGGCGGACGCGGTGTCTACGCCCTTGAGGCAGCGGAGGGAGTCGACCCTCTTCCTCCACCTGGGCTTGCGGGCCTCGGCCTCGACGAGCCCCTCGAGCCTCGCCTTCTCCTCCGCCGCCCGCCTGACCGCGTCGACGTAGTAGGCGAGCACGTCGTTGTCGGCCCTCTCCGCGAACCTTATCGACTCGATCCAGGACCAGTGCGCCCGGGTCCAGTTGCCCTTCCTGCGGCCGGTGGGCGTCCTCTCGTCGAAGACGAGCCCGTGCCTGAGCAGGAACTTGGAGAGCCGCTGCTTCGAGCGCGAGAGGTCGTCCCTCGCGTCCTCGAGCGCCCTGGTCAGGTCGCGGGCGGCCTCGCACTCGTCGTCGGGGACCCACACCTCGACCACGTTGCCGACCGACAGCATGCGGGCGAGGAACTCGGCGTCGTTGCGGTCGTTCTTCCTGCGCCTGTCCGCGCTGGGCTTGATCATCTTCGAGACGGCGCCGACCACGCAGTCGACCCCCAGGCCGGAAAGCCTCTTCTGCAGGTCGAAGCCCGTGACCCCGGACTCGTACACGCACCTGGCCCTGGGGTCCATGGAACGGACCCACTCCGCGACGGCGCCGGCGTCGTAGCCGAAGGTCGCGGCACGTACCTCCCCGGTCATGACGTCGAGGGAGACGGCCTTTATCGAGCGGGCGTGGACGTCGAGGCCGATGAAGGTGGTAGTATCGAGCATGGGAGCCCCTTCCATGAATGCGGCGTGGCCGCCACGGTTGGATTAGACACTCACCATTGTCGGCCTAATCCGCGGTCTTTCATGCAGCAGGGGCTCTCAATGTTTTTATGTCCTGCTCATATCGTCTCTGCCGACAGTGGGGGACAGTCCTTGCAGCTTTTTGCGAAGAGTGTCCCCAACGACTAGTCGTTTAAGAACGTCCCCAATGACTGACCAATGACTAGGCAAGGGCGGCCATGATGGTGCGGGCGACGCCGTCGTGGTCGTTGTCGTATTCGGTGATGGCGTCGGCGGCCTCGCGGTCTTCGGACTCGGCGTTGATCATGGCCATGCCGTGGCCCGCTGCCTGCAGCATGGGGATGTCGTTGATGTTGTCGCCGAACGCCCAGGCGTCGGCGAGACGCTCGCCCAGGTATTCGCATAGCCACGTGAGGGCCGTCCCCTTGGTGGCGCCCTCGCCCATGACCTCGATATTCATGGCGTACGAACGCGTGACCTCAATGCCTCCGAGCGTGTCGAGCGCCGTCGCGATGGCGTCGCGATCGGCCGGGTTGTGCCAGTACATGGCGATACGTTCGAGCGTCTCGACCTCGTCGATCTTGCTGTCGATATCCATGTCGATCGGCGTTCGTGTGCGCTTGAGTGAAGCCGCGATGTGGGGGTCACCGCCGCAGAACTCATCCAGGCGCCCGTATAGCGAGCGGGGGAGGAAGCACTGTCCATCCGCGAAGATATCGAAGGTCACATCGTGGCCGGCGGCAATGCGATGGATGCGGTGGGCAATGCCGCAATCGAGCGGTCGGCTCAAAATGCGCGTAGCACGTGAGGTGTCGGTGGGCGTATCTTCGTCGAGCCGCCAGACGCTGGCGCCGTTGGCGCAGACCGCGTAGTGCACGGCGGGATGGGCGAGAATGGGCTCAAAGATGCCCGACAGCGGGCGCCCCGTGCAGGGAACAAACTCGATGCCACGACGTGCGAGCTCGTCGAGCATTGCCCAAGTGGCGTCGCTCATCTGCTTATCGCTCGTCAGCAGCGTCCCATCCATATCGGAAAACACAATCATTCGTTGCGATTCTTTCTACTGGCATAAAAAGTGTGGCCAAGGGCTTGGGTCCCTGGCCACGCTCGAGTTCTATAACGGTCCGCGTCCTAGCGGTCAGCGAGCGGCTTGTACTCCAGCGGCTCGATCACCGGACGATAGGCCGGGCGAATAATACGGTGCGCGCAGAAGAGCTCTTCCATGCGGTGCGCAGACCAGCCGGCCATGCGGGCGACGGCGAACAGCGGCGTAAAGAGCGTCTCGGGCACGCCGAGCATCTTGTAGATAAAGCCCGTGTACAGGTCGATGTTGGCACAGATGGGCTTGGTCATGCCGTGATCGCGCATCACTTGCGGGGCCAGGCGCTCGATGCGCTCGATGAGCGCGAACTCCTCGCCCAGGTCCTTCTTGGCGGCAAGCGTGCGCGCGTAACGACGGCACACCTCGGCACGCGGGTCGCTCAGCGTGTAGACGGCGTGGCCCATACCGTAGATGAGACCCGTGCCGTCGAAGGCCTGCTTGTCGAGGATCTTGCCCAGGTAGGCTGCGACCTCGTCCTCGTCCTCCCAATTGGAGACATGCGCGCGGATGTCCTCGTGCATGGAGACAACCTTGGCGTTGGCGCCACCGTGGCGCGGGCCCTTGAGCGAGCCGATAGCCGCGGCGTAGGCGGAATACGGGTCGGTGGCCGAAGACGACAGCACGCGGCAAGCGAAGGTGGAGTTGTTGCCGCCGCCGTGCTCGGCATGCAGCATGAGCATAACGTCGAGCAGCATCGCCTCATCGCGGGTGAACGCCATGCCGCCGCGCAGGACCTGTAGGATGGTCTCGGCGGTGGAGAGACCGGGCGTAGGGTGCGGCACGTGAACCTCGGAGCCGCGAAGCTTGGCGACCGAGGCCATGTGTGCGAAGGCGGCGATGCGCGGGAGACGTGCGAGCATGGAAATGGCGACGTCGATTTCGTGCTCAGGCGTGATCACGTCTGGTTCGGCATCGAAGGCGTAGAGCAGCAGTACGGCGCGCTGAAGCACGTTCATGATGCTCGACGACACCGTGGTCATAGGGAACTCTTTAACGTACTCGTCGCTCAGATGTCTAAAGGCGCCCAGGCGCTCGCAAAAGCCGTCGAGCTCTTCCTTGTTGGGCAGCGAGCCCGTGATAAGCAGATAGGCGACTTCTTCGTAGCCGTAGCGATTCTCGGCCTGGGCATTGTTGACCAGATCCTCGATGCTGTAGCCGCGAAGCGTGAGCTTGCCCTGATCGGGCACGACCTTTCCGTCGACCTTGTTGTAGCCGTGCACATCCGAGATACGAGTGAGGCCCGCGACCACGCCCGAGCCGTCGGCATTGCGCAGGCCGCGCTTGACATTGTGCTCTTCGAACAAGCCCTCGTCATAAGGGTCGGTCGGCAGGCCGTGGTAGAGGCTTTCGCTCTCAGACGAAATCTGGCGGCTTGCTTCGTAATCCAGAACCAGTCGGCTCAAGTGGTCATCGAAGCGGTAATAGATTTTCTTGGCGTCGTAGGCCATGCGCGCTCCTCTCCGGGCCGCATCGGGGTGGCTTGCATGGGCATGCGCGCGTCAGGCTATCCCCAGCGGCTTGTTCGCTACAGGCGGTACATAAAGTTAAAGACGTCCTCGCGCTGGATGGACACGTTGACGCCCGAAAGCTCGCCGGCCTCGGCCAGGGCCTTCTGCAGCTCAGCGAAGTCGAGCTTGGACTCGGCGGTATCGGCCAGCATGGTCATGGTGAAGATGTCCTCGATAATGGACTGCGTGATGTCGCGGATGTCGACGTTGGCCTCGCCCAGGACGCGGGTGACGCCGGCGACGATGCCGGGGCGGTTCTTGCCAAGGACGGTGATGACGATACGGGAGGACGAGATCTCGGCCATGGGAAACCCTTTCGCGTGATTGCGGCGCGCGCGGGGCGCTCCGCTACGGTACAGTGTTCATCATTGTACCTGTCTGGCGCAAAAAAGGCGCGCTCGCTGCGGCGTTACATGCCTGCAACATGAGCGTAAGGGGGAAGGCCGTACGGGGAAGAGCCGTCTGGCGCGTGTCCGGCTCGTGTTGGGTTGATTTCCGATCTCAGCCGAACACATTGAGCGGACAGGCCGTTCCCGCAGTCAGCCGAACGCCTCCGACGGCTGATTCCGAACTGGAAGCGGAGGGCATCCCCGCCCTTCGGTAGGGGATACCGCTCCGCGGCGCATACCGCGGGCGGCGCCCCTATCGGACCACCGTGACCTCAGTTGGGATGGGCCCAGCACTGCCGCGTACTCGGTGAGCTAGAGCCAACTGTTCGTCTTCACGTCGCGTATGGCGATATTTCGGTCGTCCGGCTCGGTGATGCCGTAGCCGAACGCCTGGAGCGTCTCGATGGACTCCTGGATCCTCTGTTGGAACATGGGACCCGGATCGACCCTCGGCCCGAGGTGCCCGCGCCAAAGGCACGGCGTAGCGCGCAGCATGTTATGGATTTTGGAGATGGGCTCGATGTCGGCGTAGACGTTGAGCGTCGCCATGGCGTCCTTGTGGCCGAGGATCGATTGGAGCGCCTTGATATCGCCGCCTTGGCGGATCCACTGCGTTGCGAACGTGTGGCGAAGGCCGTGGAACGTGATCAGCTCGTCGTTGGTGCCCATGAGGCCGTTGGTCTCCGAGAACGTCTTGAACGCCCTGCGGATATAGCTTGTCGTCGCGAAGGTCGCGCCCGGCTCCGACAGGATGTAGCAGTCCCCGATCTCGACCGCCCCGGTAAGGCCGCGCAAGCGCAGCTTTCCGCAGTCGATCTCGTGGGTCTCCTTCAGGAAGGGGAGTAGGCCGACCGGGTCGATGGGGATACCCCTGGCGTCATGGGTCTTGGTGTCCTTGATGAACGAACCCATTCCCTTCGCGTACGCCACCGAGTGTCTGATCGAGATCAGGCCCGTCTCGAAATCCACATCGCACCACCGAAGGCCGCAGACCTCGCCGATTCGCATCCCCGTGTGCAGGGCGAGTACGACCGCCCTCTAATCCTCGGCGGACCAATCGAGTCCGAACTCCTTTCGGGCATCCTCTTCGCTCATGACTTCGAGAAGGTCTCCGGGTTGGCAACGAAGGGCGAGGCATAGCTGCTCGAGTGTGTTGAAGCGAATGCCGCGAATATGCCCTTTTTTAATACGGGACAGGTTCACGGGCGTGGTTCCAATCCTTTCGGCAAGTTCGTTCGAGGAAATCTTTCGCTCGGCCATGATCTTGTCGAGGCGAACAATTACGGGCATGGCGTTTCCTTACGCAATCTCGTCGGAGTCGAGGTACAGCTCTCGGGCGTACAAGAAGAGCTGGGAAAGCATGAACAGGACGATGCCGAGAACCAGAGAGGTCCAATCGAATGATGAAGCGATCTCTTGGGCGCCGACGGCCCCCTCGCCGCCAAACATCGAAACGGAGGTTTTGAGTGAGCCGGCGTAGAGGCTGGTGGCAGCTTGAACAACGAAGAGAATGCCGAGCACCTTCAAGCATGTCGCAGACCCTTTCTTGAAGGGGTCTCCGCTCTTGATCGTCCACACGAGAACGGCGCTGAGGATGGTCGTAGCGATACCGATGACGGCAGGGACCAATGTCGAGATCGCAAGGGCTGGATACGCGGGGGAGTCTGCAATTACAGGGTTGTCGAGCACTTCGATTGCTGGCTTTAAGGAGAACGCCACTTGTGCGATGGCGGTGGCGCAAAGGGTCGCAGAGGCTATCGCACATGCGATGCGGAAGGAATGAAGCCGGGGAGTGCGATTGTCGGAACTCATAATAACCTCCGAAGAATTTAAAAACTCAGGTTACTTTTTAACAGTTTATGTTAAATTGACTTTGCCGGCAAGTAATAAGGGCCGAGCATTTTGTTCGGCCCCTCTGTTCCGACTGGATGAGGTTAAGGTTGGCGATGAATATGCTCAAAATCTCGAAGGCGATCTTTAGGTCGCTTCTCTCCTCCAGGTCGCTCTGTGTTGTCGTTGTTGCGTTGATGGTTCTTTGTGCTCTGCCCGTCTTCAGGAGCGCGGCTGGCATCGACGGACGGGTCGAATACCTCGAGTCGGGAATAACCCGTGTTGAGCAGGAATTGTCAGCATCCTATGCGGATGCGCTTGTGAATGCGGGGGAGGACGGTGTCTATACCTCTTCATCAAGCATGCCCGCGCTTCTGTACCCTCTTGCCGCGGGACGTCTTATCTTGGCACCGCTCTCTCCCCTACTTCCGTTTCTGCAGATATCGGATGGAGAGTACACCTATTATGACGGATCGAAGGAGTACTTGCTATGGGTCGCAACGGCCGTTGCCGTCTCGTTCCTTGCCGCGCGTCTTAACAAACGTGAAAAGCTCATCATCCAGGCACCGATGGGCGAGCTGGGTAGACTTGTTGCATCGAGCGTATGGGCGAGTGTTTTTGCAATGCTTGCCGTCCTCGCCATCAATCTTCCAGGGATAATCGCCGCGCTTGTGAAGAATGGCCCGGGCTCGCCGTTCTATCCGATAGGCTACATTCAATATGCGACTCCGGTTATCAAACCGGCTTGGCTGGTGTTCGCGCAGACGGCCATCTTGCAATTCTTGGTGGCAGCGTTCATCTCGCTTGTCGTTCACCTTGCCGTGAAGATTGCCAATAACCCTACGCTTGGAATCGTGTTCGTATGTGCCCTGATGGGGGTGACGATGGTTCCCGGGTATTACGGAAGATCCATCGCTTTACGTGAGTTCGCCCTGTTGAATCCCCTTACGTATGCGAACACTGAGTTGACCGTCGGCGCCTATAGCCCGTACCCGACAACGCAGATAGTGAATCTGCCTGGACTTTGCTTCGAGCGTGGCGCGATTGCCCTCGTATGCGCAATCGGGATCGAGGTGCTGGCAATTAGCCTGCTTTGCGTTGCTGGAAAGAGCGGCTGCGCGTGCCCGATATCCCCGATTTGTCTTGAGAGAGGTTCCTTCACTGCATCGAGAACGGCAACTCGTTCGAGCGCTTGTGCCTCCGCCGTTGCATACGTAAGAACGATGGGGAAACTGCTCCTGCGTTCTCCTACCCTCGCCGTATGCGCGATTGCAATGTCGACGACGATGCTGGCCCCGGCTCTGGTCGAGATGTTTCCTGACGCTGATAACGTTTCCGCTGTTCGGTATAGGGATGGGGAGCCCCGTTCAATAGATCGGTATCTAGAGCAGAACGCTGCGAATATGGACGTCGAGGGCAAAGCGGCCCTGGAAGACATGCGGGATGCTCTTTCGGGTTTCGTGTACGCGCCTATGCCTGCGGAGGGGTTTCGAAGCCTTGCGACGTACGAGCGCGCTCGAGGTGAGCTGGGCGCGGCAGATGCGACTCTCCTGCAATCGATCGGAATCGAGCCGGAGACTCCTTCTCGTGCGGAGGCGCGCGCCCTTCTGCTTGAGTCGATCGCGAGCTTGCCGGACCCCAAGGTTTACGAGTTAAGTACGAAGATGCCCCCATTAATCCTCCTTTCGTATCTCCAGGCAGCGCTTCCCTCCTTATTTTTGCTGTTGCCCGTGGTTGTCACATCGCTCGCGTGCACCCACCTGCAGTGTCGTTCCCTTCTGGTTCTCCAGATCCCCGCAACAGCGCATGTGCGTTTTCTGACGGCTGTTGCGCTGGCTCTCCTGCTTGGCTTGGTGCTGCTTTTGGTGTCGATGGTTCCCGCTGTCGTTGTGTCCGTGATTAAGAACGGTGCGGGTGGATCGGAGTATCCCGTCGCTCTCATTCGGGCGGGAGCTTCGACAACGTCCATGGTGGGGGAGGCGGTGTTGTGCAGTATTCCGTTGCTGGTCATGGCATACGGCGTGATTTCCGTCGTCGCTGCGTTGACAGCAGCGATTAGCCGCAACCCCGTTGTCACCGGAATGGTTTGCGCGGTTCTCTTGGTGTTGGGTTCGTTGAGCGCTCATGTTGAAAGCGTGGGCATGGGCGTCGCGCTGCTGGCTCCATTCGCCTCGTTTGATCCCGCTTCCCAGGTGGGGACGATTGGGTTCCTTGGGCGAGGGACGAACGCGATGCCTTTTGGAGAGGTCGTCGGCGCATCGGGCGCTCTGCTGGTGGTCTTGGGCGCCGTATCTCCGTTGATGGTGCGCCTGAGTGTTCCAAAGATCGAAAGGGGATGATCTCGATGATTGACCTTCAAACGCTGACGATCTCTTATGGAAAGAAGGTGCTCGTAGATTCGGTGAACGCTGAGTTTGCCCCGGGTACGGTCTACGGTCTCGTCGCTCCGAACGGGCATGGAAAGACGACGTTGCTGCGTGCGATGGCAGGTTTGCCGGGTCCTCGCGTGGACGGGAGCATCGTTCTGGATGAGGTGCAGGGTACGGGTGCGAGAGAGGTCCGTTCTATGATCTTCTATGCACCTGGTGAGGGGACGCTGCTGTATCCCGGATTGCGTGCGGAAGATCACCTCAAGATGGTTTGCGATATGTGGCCGCATGCTCGCGATATCGAAGAGATAGTGGAACAAACGCAGATAGGCGAGTTCGCGAAGATGAGGATCCGCACTCTGAGCCAGGGCATGAAGCAGCAGCTTACCCTGGCGATTGCGTATGCGACGGGCGCGCGGTACCTTCTATTAGATGAGCCCATGAACGCGCTCGACCCCGGCAGGGTGGACTTGCATTCCGAGATTCTCAGGAAGCTGGCCGATTCTGGTACGTGCATCATCATGTCATCCCACATCTTGGATTCGGTCGATAGGCTGTGCGATGAGATTCTGTTTTTGAAGGATGGGAGGCTCATTAGAAGCATTCCGCAAGATGATGCTGCGCCGAAGTCTCCTGGATCCCATTTCGCAAAGCCTGCCGGACGCGCCGAGGGTGCGCTAAGCACGTATCGGCGACTCTACGAAAAGGGCGGGTAGAAATGCAAGTTAATAATCTATGTGGTCAATATAATACCGTTAAACCCGCATATCGATACCGTTCAGCCATTCGCCTCGCCCCCATCTTACGCATCTTCATCCGGTCTGTTACTTTTAATCTAACAATTCTTTGAGG
>CABQSP010000051.1:0-12451 GCA_902466855.1 uncultured Collinsella sp.
CGCTGGAAAACGCTTCGCGTTTCCTCAGCTCCGCACCCTGTCGGGTTCGAATCCCATGAAATGGGCCCAAACAAAAACGGTCCCCTTTCGAGGACCGTTTCCAATTCAGTGGTGGGCGATGAGGGATTCGAACCCCCAGCCTTGTGCGTGTAAAGCACCTGCGCTAACCGTTGCGCCAATCGCCCGTGCGGAGAGAGTATAGCAAAACAATCGCCTCATTCACCTCATATCCATTAAAGGTAACTCGCGCGTGTCACAGCGGAGCTGATTCAGTTGAGATTGCCTGAACATTCCGCCCCTCTTTACGCCCTCGGGTATACTCAAAAGCTACTGATTCGATTTGATGCCCAGCAACAGCAGAGGGGATAGTATATGTGCGGTTTTGTCGGTTTTGTCGGTGGGACGGATAACCAATCCGAGGTGCTCACCAAGATGATGGACCGCATCGTCCATCGCGGTCCCGACATGGGCGGTCAGTTTATCGACGGCCGCGTTGCCCTCGGCTTCCGCCGCCTGTCGATCCTCGACCTGACCGAGGCCGGCGCTCAGCCCATGGCCAATGAGGACGGCAGCGTCGTCATTGTCTTCAACGGCGAGATCTACAACTTCCAAGAACTCCGTTCCGAGCTCGAGGCCAAGGGCTACAAGTTCCACTGCGGCGCCGACACCGAGAGCCTCCTACACGGCTACGAGGAGTGGGGCGAGGCCGTCCTCGATCGCCTGCGCGGTATGTACGCCTTCGTCATCTGGGACAAAAAGAAGAACAAGCTTTTTGGCGCCCGCGACATCTTTGGCATCAAGCCGCTCTACTACTATCCCATGGCCGATGCGGGCGACGGCGCTCCGGGCGTGCTCTTTGGTTCCGAGATCAAGAGCTTCCTGGACTACCCGCACTTCCACAAGGCGGTCAACAAAAAGGCCCTGCGTCCGTACATGACGCTGCAGTATTCGGCAACCGAGGAGACCTTCTTCGAGGGTGTCTACAAGCTGCCGCCGGCGCACTACTTTACCGTCGATATCCCGACCGGCAAGATGAACATCGAGCGCTACTGGGATTGCGATTACTCTGCCGTCGAGAAGCCGTTCGAAGAGTATGTCGATGAGCTGGACGAAGTCGTGCACGAGAGCGTCGAGGCCCATCGCATCGCCGACGTCAAGGTCGCGTCGTTCCTCTCCGGTGGCGTCGACTCCAGCTACATCGCCGCTTGCCTCATGCCCGACAAGACCTTCTCGGTGGGCTTTGACTACAAGAACTTCAACGAGACCAACTACGCCAAGGAGCTTTCCGATAAGCTCGGCGTCGAAAACGTTCGTAAGATGATTACCGCCGACGAGTTCTTCGGTGCGCTCGAGGACATCCAGTATCACATGGACGAGCCGCAGTCCAACCTGTCTTCCGTGCCGCTGTGGTTCTTGGCCGAGATGGCCCGCAAGGACGTCACCGTCGTGCTTTCGGGCGAAGGCGCCGACGAGCTCTTTGGCGGCTACGCCTACTACGAGGACACGGTCCCGGTGCGCAAGTACAAAAAGATGGTGCCGCTGCCCATCCGTCGCGCGCTCGGTAACCTGGCGCTGCATATGCCGTACTTCAAGGGACATAACTTCCTGGTCAAGGGTGCCGAGATCCCCGAGAAGTCGTTCCTGGGACAGGCTCTGGTATGGCCGGAGCGCGAGGTCGACGGCGTGCTCAAGCCCGAGTACAACACCGGCGATGGCGCCTTCGAGCTTGCCGCTCCCATCTATGCGCGCGTGAAGGGTCAGCCCGAGCTGGTCAAGAAGCAGTACCTGGACATGAACATGTGGCTCCCGGGCGACATTCTGCTCAAGGCCGACAAGATGTGCATGGCACACTCACTGGAGCTGCGCGTGCCCTTCCTGGACCGCAAAGTCATGGAGTTCGCCGAGCACATTCCCGACCGCTACCGCATCAACGAGAACGGCAACAAACAGGTACTCCGCCACGCTGCCAACAAGTCGCTGCCCGATGAGTGGGCCACCCGTCCCAAGGTGGGCTTCCCGGTGCCGATTGTCTACTGGCTGCGCGAGCAAAAGTGGTACGACTATGTCAAGGAGTACTTCACCGCGCCGTGGGCAAGTGAGTTCTTCAATACCGACGAGCTCATGCACCTGCTCGATCTGCACTTTGCGGGCAAGGGCGATTTCCAGCGCAAGATCTATACGCCGCTCGTGTTCCTAGTGTGGTACAAGCGCTTCTTTATCGACGAGGATCAGCCCGCTGTTCAGGCTGCCTAGTCTCGGCTTACGAATGCCTGCGCGTAACGGCTCCTCCGGGAGCCGTTTTTGCGCGAGCACGTTTCAGTTACTATGAAAACCGTCCCTGCCAAATGGCTGAGAAAGGTGAAAGATGCACCATTCGGATTCCGCGACCGTGACCACGGTCGATACGCTTGCCAAGCTTCTCGATGTGTGCGGCGAGCTGCGCGCATCAGAGCAGGTTGACGAGCGTGCCGTGACCGGCTGCTCGTTTGATTCGCGCGCGGTCTCGGCAGGTGACGTGTTCTTCTGCAAAGGTGCTGCCTTTAAGCCCGCGTTTTTGAGCATGGCGCTCGATGCGGGCGCCGTCGCATTTGTGTGCGAGGAGTCGCTGGTCGAGTCTCTGGAGCCGCTGGCGCAGGAGAGCGGTGCTGCGATGCTGGTTGTTGATAGCGTTCGCACGGCCATGGCCCTGCTGCCGCCGGAGGTCTACGACCGTCCCGACCACGACGTCAAGATCGTGGGCATCACCGGCACCAAGGGAAAGACCACGGCCGCTTTTATGCTTCAGTCGATTATCAAAGCGGCGGGCGAGTCCTGCGGCATGATCGGCTCGGTGAGTACCGACGATGGTATCGAGTGCTACGAGAGCACCAACACCACGCCCGAGGCCCCCGAGGTCTGGCGCCATATCGCCAACTGTCGCACGTCCGGTCGCCAGTCCATGGTCATGGAGGTTTCGAGCCAGGCGCTCAAGTACCAGCGCGTCGAGAACCTGCCGTTTGACGTGGCGTGCTTCCTCAACATCGGGCGTGACCACATCTCGCCGATTGAACACCCCACGTTTGAGGATTATTTTGAGAGCAAGCTCAGGATCTTTGACCAGGCAAAGACCGCCGTGGTGAATCTGGGCACCGAAGAGGTTGACCGTGTGCTGGAAGCAGCGTCGACGGCCGAGCGCTTGGTGACCGTTGGCGTCGAGCATCCCGAGGCAAGCCTGTGGGCGAGCGACGTACGCATGGTCGGCTTTAGCATCGAGTTCAACTTGCATGGCCTGTGTGCCGACGAGTCCGAGGCGGGGGAGAAGATCCTGCTGGGTATCGCGGGAGACTTTAACGTGGAGAACGCGCTGGTCGCTATCGCCGCCGCGCGCGAGATTGGCATCGGTATCGAGGCTATCAAGAAGGGCCTCTCCAAACTGCGTGTGCCGGGCCGTATGGAGGTCGTGGAGTCGAAGGACGGCCGCGTGATTTGTGTCGTCGACTACGCGCACAACCAGCTTTCGTTCCGTTCGCTTTTCTCGTCGGTCAAGCGCGCGTTTCCCGCCAGCCCGGTCATCGCAGTGTTTGGCGCTGCCGGCGGCAAGGCGCAGGAGCGCCGCGAGCAGCTTCCGCGCGAGGCCGCACCATATTCCGACCTGATGATTTTTGCCAATGAGGACCCGGCTCACGAGGACCCGATGAAGGTCTGTCGCGAGCTTGCCGAACATGTTCCCGACGATACGCCGAACAAGATCATCCTCGATCGCGAAGCTGCCGTGCGTGCGGCGTTCAAGGCGGCGCGCGAGGAGTACGTCAACCCCGATGCTCCTACCATTGTCTTGCTGCTGGCAAAGGGTGACGAGGAGCTCATGCACGTGGGCGACGAGTTCGTGCCCATCGAGAGCGACCTTTCGTTGGCCAATCGCCTGATCGATGTTACCCAGTTTGGCTAATGAACCATGATGGCGGCGGCGCCCTGAGTGCGCTGTCGCCATAAGCGTGTTCCCTCAATCAAAACATGCCGTCCAAGTCCAAATCCTTCTACGTAAACGGAGTAACCATGTCCCACAATACCCTGCCGACCGTCGCTGAGCTTTCGGGCGAGATGCGCGAGCGTCTTGCCAAGGTTAAGTACGTCTTTACCGACCTGGACGCCACCATGCTCGCGCCCGGCTCGTGCGTGCTGCGCGACAACGACGGCAACCCCTCGACCAAGCTCGTCGAGGCTGTCGTGGCACTTGCCCGCTCCGGCATCCAGGTGGTTCCCACCTCGGGCCGCAACCGTACCATGATCCACGAGGATGCGCGCGTGCTCGGCCTCAACTCCTATATCGGCGAGATGGGCGGCCTGGTCATGTACGATCTCAAGGCCAACGATTGGGAGTATCTGACCGGCGACATGCCCTACGATCCCGCCTGCGGCCTCACACCGCATCAGGTGATCGAGCAGACCGGCGTGTGCGAGAAGATTCTCGCCCGCTGGCCGCATAAGATCGAGTACCACAATGACATGTCGACTGGCTACAAGTACCGCGAGGTCACCGTCGGCATGCGCGGCGATGTGCCCGACGACGAGGTCCAGGCCATCCTGGACGAGGCCGGCTGCGGCCTGGTCTGGGCCTGCAACGGTCACCTGACGCATCTGTCCAAGCCGACGACGCTCGAGCTCGAACGCGTCGAGGACGGCCGCGCGTTTAACATCAATCCCGCCGGCCTCAACAAGGGCGTTGCCATCGCACGTTTCTGTGAGCGCCTGGGTATCGAGCGCGAGGAGACGCTGGCGCTCGGCGATTCCGAGTCCGACTTCTACATGGCTGACCACGTGGGTACGTTCTGCCTGGTCGAGAACGGTTTGACCAGCGCCGGCGCGCCCGAGTTCCTGGATGCCTGCGATAACGCCTACGTCACGCGCGGAAAGATTGTCGACGGCTGGGCGGCAACGGCAGAGCTGCTCGTCGCGGCCCGCTCGTAGTGCGGTCCTATCGTTCTGAGCCATATCTTTTCGAGAGAGAATCTGGTGAGGTAATGTCCGATATCGAGAATCTGGCTGGCGACACACGCCCCATTGGCGTATTCGACTCGGGTCTAGGCGGTCTGACGGTTGCGCGCGCGATTGCGACGGCGTTGCCGCACGAGTCCGTCTACTACTTCGGCGACACCAAGCGCTGCCCCTACGGCACCCGCACCGAGGACGAGGTGCGCTCGTTTGCGCTGCAGGCGGGCCGTTGGCTGTCGAAGCACGACGTCAAGATCATGGTCATCGCCTGCAATACGGCGACCGCTGCGGCCTTGCGTTTGGCCCAGCAGGTGCTCGACGTCCCCGTCATCGGTGTGATTGCACCGGGCGCACGCGCGGCAATCAACAGCACCCGCACGCGCCGGGTGGGCGTGCTCGCCACCAACCTCACCATTCGCTCAGGCGCTTACACGCGTGCCATTCAGGACCTGGATGCCGGCGTCGACGTATACGGCTGCCCTGCCTCGAGCTTTGTCGAGGTCGTTGAGCACGAGCTCGCCTCGGGTGCGCATCTGCAAGAGCAGTGGCTCGAGAACGAGGACATCTTTGATACGCCTGCCGTACGCGCGCTGGTCGGCGCCACGGTTGAACCGCTGCGCGACCACGGCATCGATACCGTGGTGCTCGGCTGTACGCATTTCCCGCTGCTCGTGGGGCCTATTCGCCATACGCTGGGTCCCGGAGTGCGCGTGGTGAGCTCCGCCGAGGAGACCACGCGCGAGCTGACCGATATTCTCACGCGCCGCGAGCAGCTGGCGGGCGATGCTGCCGAGCCGCAGCATCGTTTTGCAACGACGTCCGATAACATTGCCGAGTTTGCGGTGGCGGGCAGTTTTATCTTTGGCCAGCCGCTCAAGAGCATTGAGCATATCGATATCGACGAACTGAAATAGATATAAGGTCACCGACCAAGGGCTCACGTTCACCTTTTGCCGAAAGGATTTTTCCATGGAGTATATGCAGGTCAATCGCGCCAACGGCCGCGCTGCCGATGAGCTGCGCCCCATCAAGCTTACCCGCGGCGTCATGAAGCACGCCCACGGTTCGTGCCTGGCCGAGTTTGGCGATACGCGCGTGCTGTGCGCTGCCACCATCGAGGAGGGCGTGCCGAGCTGGCGCAAGGGCGCCAAGGCCGGTTGGGTAACGGCGGAGTACGCCATGCTGCCGGCATCGACCGGCAAGCGCTGCAAGCGCGAGCATGCCAACCGCAAGGGCCGCTCCATGGAGATCGAGCGCCTCATCGGTCGCAGCCTGCGTACCGTCGTCAACATGAAGGCACTCGGCGAGTACACCGTTACCGTCGACTGCGACGTGATTCAGGCAGACGGCGGCACGCGAACGGCGAGCATTACCGGCGCCTGGGTGGCGCTGCACGACGCCCTTGCCATGTGGGTCGAGGCGGGTAAGCTCGAGCGCATTCCGCTCACGGGCCAGGTCGCCGCGATTTCCATGGGCGTTGTCGACGGCAACACCCTGCTCGACCTGGATTATTCCGAGGACAGTCACGCCGAGGTCGACATGAACCTTGTCGCCACCGATACCGGTGAGATGATCGAGCTTCAGGGCACTGGCGAGCAGGCGCCCTTCGACCGCAAGCGCCTCAATTCCCTGCTCGATTTGGGCGACAAGGGCATTGCCGAGCTCATCGAGCTCCAGCGCCAAGCCCTCGCCTAACCTGCCAAAAAGGGACAGGTTTATTTTGGCAGGTTTTATCTGCGGAAACGCTGAACTGTAAGGCTGCTGCCGCGCGAGGGGAGGGGCTTGAGAGCCTAATTACCTTTTGTGTGGCGTTGTTATAAGAACAAGGAGGCCACTCATGGCACTTGAGAAGATCGACATCGACACCCTCGACCCGGCGGCGACCATCGTCGTGGCAACGGGCAACGCCCATAAGCTCACCGAGATCGAGGCCATTTTGGGCAAGGTTATGCCCGAGGTTCGCTTTGTGGCGCTCGGTCAGCTGGGCGATTTTGAGGACCCCGAGGAAAACGGTACGACGTTTTTGGAGAACGCCATCATCAAGGCGCAGGCTGCCGTCGAAGAGACGGGGCTCATGGCCATTGCCGACGATTCGGGCCTGGTCGTCGACGCGCTGGACGGTGAGCCTGGTGTGTATAGCGCGCGCTACGCGGGCGTTCACGGCGACGATGCCGCCAACAATGCCAAGCTGCTCGTGAATCTGGAGGGCGTGGCCGACGAGGACCGCACTGCGCGCTTTATGAGCGTCGTCGCGCTCATCGACACGGACGGTTTGGTCACCTATGGTGAGGGCGCCTGCGAGGGCGTTATCGCGCACGAGGGCCGCGGCGATCACGGCTTTGGCTACGACCCGCTGTTCCTGCCGGTCGACACGCCGGGCAAGACCATGGCCGAGCTGACGGCGGACGAGAAGAACGCCATCAGCCATCGATTCCATGCGCTCGAGCACCTATCCGCCAAACTGACGGGCGAGGAGTAGGCCGTGCGTGCGGTGGTGCAGCGCGTGCTCAACGCCGGCGTGACGGTAGACGGCGAGTGCGTGGGCAAAATTGGGCGCGGCTATCTGGTGCTGCTGGGCGTGGGCCACGGCGACACGCGCGCCGAGGCCGATAAGCTGTGGGGAAAGCTCCGGGGCTTGCGCATTAACGAGGACGAGAACGGCAAGACCAACCTGGCACTTGCCGATGTCGACGGCGAGGTTCTCGTGGTGTCGCAGTTCACGCTGTTCGCCGATTGCCGTCACGGCCGCCGTCCATCGTTTACGGATGCCGGCGCCCCCGATGTCGCCAACGAGCTCTACGAGTACTTCCTGACGCTTGTGCACGAGGACGTTGAGCATGTGGCGCACGGTATCTTTGGCGCCGACATGAAGGTCGACCTCATCAACGACGGCCCATTCACCATCGTCCTCGATACCGACAACCTTTAGGTTACGCGGTTTTACTAAACCGCGTAACAACTGGTCATGCGAGGTTGTCGTCTGGTACGTATTTGGGACCGGGCTTTTTTAGCTACTTGCGTATGGCCACAACAGGGTGCTATAGTATTAGAGTTTTGTCTATCTTAGGGGTATTATCCCCTTTTTGAATTGCACCTTCTGGAGGCCCTGTTCATGGAAGAGATGGAAGTCAATCACGTCGACGACATCCACGAGAAGCTGACCGATATGGTGGGCGATCGCGTTAAGGTGAAGGCCAACATGGGCCGCACCCGCGTCGTCGAGCGCATGGGCACCATCAAGAGCGTCCATCCGGCAGTCTTTATCGTCGAGGTCGACGAGCGCCGTGGCCGCAAGTCGCGTCAGTCCTACCAGTATATTGATGTTCTCACCGGCCAGGTCGAGCTGTTCGACCCCGAGAGCGGCGAGCACATTTTTACTCCGCTCGGCAATCAGCTCGAGGAGCACTAGCGGTGACCGATTGGTCCCTGACCCTTTCCGCGCCGGCAAAGATTAACCTCTACCTGGGGGTTCATACCGAGCGCGATGACCGCGGCTACCACAGGGTCGATTCCCTGATGGCGGCCGTCGGTCTTTCCGATACCGTGACGGTCACGCCGGCGCAGGCGCTGACCGTCCAGACGGTTCCGGCATCAGATTTTCCCATGCAAAAGAATACGGCGTATCGGGCTGCGGTTGCTATGGCCGAGCATTATGGTCGCGAGGCAAACATCTGCGTGACGATTGAGAAGCGCATTCCATTGTGCGCCGGCTTGGGCGGCCCCTCGACGGATGCGGCCGCGGTCATTGTCGCCTTGGCGGAGCTCTGGGGCATTGATCGCACCGACCCAGCGCTCGACGACATTGCGCGGGGCATTGGTGCTGACGTCCCGTTCTTTTTGCACGCGAGTCCTGCGTTCTACGTAGGTGGGGGAGACGTGCTGGCAACTGAGTACCCCGCGCTGCCCGCGACGCCCGTCGTGCTGGTCAAGCCGCGCGAGGCAAGCGTTTCGACAATTGAAGCCTATCGACGTTTTGACGAGGCCCCGGTGCCTGCGGACAAGCCCGGCGCGATAGCTTCTGCCTTGCGTGCTGGTGATGCCGAGACGGCATATGCACTCATCCATAACAACCTGGGTGTCATTTCCGCACAGATGGAGTCGCAGATTCAAACGGTCCTCGACTGGCTGCGTAAACAGGACGGAACCGTTGCTGTAGATGTGTGCGGATCGGGTGCCTGCTCGTTTGCCATTTGCGACACCGCTGCCACGGTCGAAAGGCTTGCCGACGCTGCCCAGCAAAATGGCTGGTGGGCCTGCGCGACTGAGCTTATTCCCAACACGGTTCAAATCGACGCGCCAAAGAAATAAAAATTTCTCTAGCACGCGGCGAAAATCTTTGTTACTATAGTCGAGCTAACGGGTTGTGGCTCAGTTTGGTAGAGCACTGCGTTCGGGACGCAGGGGTCGCTGGTTCAAATCCAGTCAACCCGACCAGAGCATGAGGAGGGACCGCTTCTTGCGGTCCCTTTTTTTAGCTAGTGTTGTGATACCGCGATACCCGCGGTATACTCATTCGAGCTTGTCTCGCTGTATTGTGGAGGTCTACATGTTTGGACTGAGGGCTCCTGAGCTCATCATTATTCTCGTCGTTGTCCTGATTATCTTCGGGCCCAAGAACCTGCCGAAACTCGGTAAGTCCCTCGGCTCTACCGTCAAGAATATCCGCGAGGGTATGGAGGGCGACGATAAGGCCGAGACCAAGCAGGCCGAGGAGGTCGTGGTCGAGCAGTCCGAGGAGGACAAGGAGATCGCTGAGCTCGAGGCCAAGCTCGCTGCTGCCAAGAAGAAGCAGGCAGAGGACAGCGACGCGGACGCAGAGTAGTCCCATCCCTTTGGGGTGAGCACCTGACCGGCTTGCCCGCAGGCTAGCCGGTCTTTTTCGTTTTGTTGACAGTTGATTGTTTGATCAGAGTTGGGGAGATATCCGTATGGACGCAAGCCAGATCGTACTGACCGCTGAGGGCCGCCAGAAGCTCGTCGAGGAGCTCGCTTGGCGTGAGGGCGATTACGCCAAGGAGATCGTCGAGGACATCAAGGAAGCCCGCGCGTTCGGCGACCTTTCGGAGAACTCCGAGTACGATGCCGCCAAGGACAAGCAGGCCCAGAACGCCGCCCGTATCGCCGAGATCCAGGCCATTCTTGCCAACGCTCAGGTTGCTGCCACCACGGGCGATCTGACCGTCTCCATCGGTTCCACCGTTTCGCTGATTGATCCCAACGGCGAGGTCATGGAAGTCACGCTCGTCGGTACCACCGAGACCAACTCGCTCGAGCACAAGATCTCCAACGAGTCTCCGGTCGGTCACGCCATCATCGGTCACGGCGAGGGCGACTCCGTCGAGGTCGTTACGCCTTCCGGCAAGACTCGCGTCTACACCATCGCCAAGATCGCACGCTAGACCACGGTCCCGCGTAAAGGTATGTTTTCGCTCCCTGGGACCGAATCCTGGGGAGCGTTTTAGTTTGAGGAGCTAACTTATGGCAGAGAACCAGAACGCCGCAGATCAGGCATCGACGCTCAACGACGAGCGCGCCACCCGCCTGGCCAAGCGCGCCGCCCTGTTCGAGGCGGGCCAGAACCCCTATCCCGAGCACTCTGAGCTTGAGGACTACGTCGCCGATATCGAGACTAAGTACGCCGAGCTTGCCGATGGCGAGGACACCGAGGACGTCGTGAAGATCGCCGGCCGCGTAGTCGCCAAGCGCGGCCAGGGCAAGATCATGTTCATCGTCGTGCGCGATGCGACTGCCGAGATTCAGCTGTTCTGCCGCATCAACGACATGGACGAGGCTGCCTGGAATACGCTCAAGGCCCTCGACCTGGGCGACATCCTGGGCGTGACCGGCGTGGTTGTGCGCACCCAGCGCGGCCAGCTTTCCGTTGCCCCTAAGAGTGCGACCCTGCTTTCCAAGGCCGTTCGTCCGCTGCCCGAGAAGTTCCACGGTCTTTCCGACAAGGAGACCCGCTATCGCCAGCGCTATGTCGACCTGATCGCCAACGACGACGTTCGCGAGACTTTCCGTAAGCGTTCGCAGATTCTCTCTACCTTCCGTCGCTTTATGGAGTCCGACGGCTACATGGAGGTCGAGACCCCCATCCTGCAGACCATCCAGGGTGGTGCCACGGCCAAGCCGTTCATTACCCACTTCAACGCGCTCGATCAGGAGTGCTACCTGCGTATTGCCACCGAGCTGCACCTCAAGCGCTGCATCGTCGGTGGTTTTGAACGCGTGTTCGAGATCGGCCGCATCTTCCGTAACGAGGGCATGGACCTTACCCACAACCCCGAGTTCACCACGATGGAGGCCTACCGTGCCTTCTCCGACCTCGAGGGCATGAAGGCGCTCGCCCAGGGTGTCATTAAGGCGGCTAACAAGGCCATCGGCAACCCCGAGGTCATCGAGTACCAGGGCCAGACCATCGACCTTTCTGGTGAGTGGGCCAGCCGTCCCATGACCGACATCGTCTCCGACGTGCTCGGCAAGCAGGTCACCATCGACACGCCGGTCGAGGAGCTTGCTGCCGCCGCGCGCGAGAAGGGCCTGGAGATCAAGCCCGAGTGGACTGCTGGCAAGATCATCGCCGAGATTTACGATGAGCTGGGCGAGGACACCATCGTCAACCCCACGTTCGTGTGCGATTACCCCATCGAGGTCAGCCCGCTTGCCAAGCGCTTTGAGGACGACCCGCGCCTGACGCACCGCTTTGAGCTGGTTATTGCCGGTCACGAGTACGCCAACGCGTTCTCCGAGCTCAACGACCCGGTCGACCAGGCCGAGCGCTTTGCCGCTCAGATGGCCGAGAAGGCCGGCGGTGACGACGAGGCCATGGAGTACGACGAGGACTACGTGCGCGCCCTCGAGTACGGTATGCCTCCTGCGGGCGGCATCGGCATCGGCATCGACCGCGTGGTCATGCTGCTCACCAACCAGGCTTCTATCCGCGACGTGCTGCTGTTCCCGCACATGAAGCCCGAGAAGGGTTTCCAGTCCGGTGCCGCTGCTGCCAAGGCTGCCGAGGCCGGCAACGCCGCGAGCCCGTTCGTTACGTCGCTTAAGCCCACGCTCGATTACTCCAAGATCGCCGTTGAGCCGCTGTTCGAGGAGTTCGTCGACTTTGATACCTTCTCCAAGAGCGACTTCCGCGCCGTGAAGGTCAAGGCATGCGAGGCCGTCAAGAAGTCCAAGAAGCTGCTGAACTTTACGCTCGACGACGGCACCGGCACCGACCGTACCATTCTCTCCGGCATTCACGAGTACTACGAGCCCGAGGACCTGGTCGGCAAGACTCTGCTCGCCATCACCAACCTGCCTCCGCGCAAGATGATGGGCATCCCCAGCTGCGGTATGCTCATCAGTGCCATCCACGAGGAGGAGGGCGAGGAGCGTCTCAACCTGATCCAGCTCGACGCTTCCATCCCCGCCGGCGCAAAGATGTACTAACTAGTTACGCGGTTCTACGAACCGCGTAACGGCTCGA
>CABQSP010000052.1:0-12254 GCA_902466855.1 uncultured Collinsella sp.
CTACTCTACATATCTGGAGACCAAGGCCGCGCGTATCGAGGCGCAGGGAAACCGTGATGCTAAGCTCGCCAAGCGCATGGAGGCCGAGCTCGAGTGGGTACGCAGCTCGCCCAAGGCCCGCCAGGCCAAGAACAAGGCCCGTCTGGCTCGCTACGAGGAGATGGAGGCCGAGGCCCGCGCAAGCCAGAAGCTCGACTGGACCGACATCCGCATCCCCGTGGGCCCGCGTCTGGGCAACAAGGTGCTCGAGGCCCATCACCTGCACAAGGAGTTCGATGGCCGTGTGCTCATCGACGACCTTTCGTTCACCCTGCCGCGCAACGGCATCGTGGGCGTCATCGGCCCCAACGGCGTGGGCAAGACTACGCTCTTCAAGACCATCGTGGGTCTGGAGCCGCTGACTTCGGGCGAGCTCGAGGTGGGCGAGACCGTCAAGATCTCCTATGTCGACCAGAACCGTTCCGGCATCGACCCCGACAAGAACCTGTGGGAGGTCGTCTCGGATGGCCTGGACCACATGATGGTCGGCGAGACCGAGGTTCCGAGCCGCGCGTACGTGGCGAGCTTTGGCTTTAAGGGCCAGGACCAGCAGAAGCGCGCTGGCGTACTCTCCGGTGGCGAGCGCAACCGTCTGAACCTGGCGCTCACGCTCAAACAGGGCGGCAACCTGCTGCTCCTCGACGAGCCCACGAACGACCTCGACGTCGAGACGCTGTCCTCGCTCGAAGCGGCGCTGCTCGAGTTTCCGGGCTGCTCTGTGGTCATTAGCCACGACCGTATGTTCCTGGACCGCGTCGCCACGCACATTCTGGCGTGGGAGGGCACCGACGAGAATCCGGGCAACTGGTATTGGTTCGAGGGCAACTTTGAGGCCTATCAGGCCAACCGCATCGAGCGCCTGGGCGAGGACGCGGCCCAGCCGCATCGTATCCACCGCAAGCTGACGCGCGACTAGATCGTTACGCGGTTTTCCGAACCGCGTAACTGCTCGACGCTGCGCGGGCCGCAAACACCCCATCTTGCCGTTCAAACCGTCGCTCGCGTACCGAAGTACGCGTCGCTCCTCTTTCACGGCAACCTGGGGCACTTGCGGCCCGCTCGCTGTTGGTCACGGAACATCGATGAATGCTAATAAAAACGGCTCAAATCCGGGTTTGGATTTGAGCCGTTTGTCGTTACTGCTCGGGTTCTTCGACTTTATCGATGGCCCAGGCGGCTCCGAGGCCGCCGGTGGTGTTGCGGCGGATGCGCACGGCAACCTCGCGGCGCTCGCCGGCCTGCGTGTAGCGCAGGGGGAAGCTTGCGCGGTTTCGCGCGGCCTCGATGGTACCGCGCTCGCGGGCGATCCAGTAGTACTCGCCGACAATGCCGAGCGTGTCGGCGCCGTAGGGGAGATAGGTCGACAACTGGTGCAGAAGCGGGCCGGGGCAGAAGACTTCGGTTGCGAAATCGACGGGGAAGTCCTCGGGGATGGCGGGCGCTACGGGTGCGGGGGTTGGGGCCGCTGCGGGTGCCGAAGCCGGTGCGGATGCGGGAATTTGATCGCAAGCAGCGGCGGGCACGGATTCGACGACGGGTGCGGGCTCCGACGTTACTTCCGGCTTGATCTCGGAATCTGCGGGCTTCACGGTGACGGGCGCGTCTGCAACTGCGGTTTCAACCTCAACCTGCGTCGCGTTCTCGTTCTCGACGCTCGACTTTGCCTCGATGGGCGTGGATGCCATGGTGGTGATGCCGGCGTTTGCGTTCTCGGGGTCATAGACGACCGTGAGTGAGATGGCAGGCTGCGGTGCCTCGGGCTCCGATGCCGCCTCGGTAGCGTCCTGTTCTGCGGGCTCTTCGGGCTGATCGTCCTCGGCCTCGTCGCCAAAGACATCGCTGTTTTGGAGCGCAGGCGCCTCAGGTTGGCTAGCGGCTTCTTCGGGTGTCGACTTGGGAGCCTCGTTGAGCTCCGTAGTGGCTTCCTGCTCGGATATGACTTTGGGATCGGTCGTGGCGGCGATTTCGGTTTCGGCTTCTGCCGTTACCTCAATAGCGACTTCGATCTCTGCCTCGGGCTCGGGCTCCGGAGCGACTTCGGCCACGGGCTCGGGCTCGGAGCGCTTAACGTGCTTGGGACGCACGGCCTTGAGGTCCTTCTCGCCGCGTTTTTTCTTTTTGTAGGACTGCTTGGCACCCTTGGCAGCCTTGGGCTTGTCCTCGCCCTTGGCAAGGGCGGCATCCCATGCCTCGTTGGCGATGACGGTGGCATACAGGCGACCGCCCTTAAAGACGGTCAGCTTAATGCAGTCATCGAGCTCCTCGAGCAGCTCGCGCGTGGACTCGAAGCCCAGGTCATAAGCGGCCATGTCGCCAGCGGCGAGCGCCTCCTCGACCTGCGTCATAAACGTTTGCTTGCCGCACCCAATCGCATCGCGCAGCAGGCGATACAGATAGATGTGGTTGCCCAGCGATAGCGTGGGCCTAACTATTGTCTTGCTCATGGCAAATCTCCTCTTTACACATGTAAAGCATCTTACCATCGCATGGCGTTCGCCATGGCGGCGCCCAAGGCAAACGGGCGCGAACCGCTTTCGATTCGCGCCCGTTGTACAGGTCGGTTATCTATGAGAGGCAAACGTGCTTAGTTGCCCGATGCCGTGCCTTGGCTCGAGTTGTCAGATGCCGTGCCGGAAGCGGTTCCGCTCGAGCTGTTGGTGTTGTTACTGTCTGCCGTGCCCGTTCCCGACGTGGTGTCGCTCGTCTGGCCTCCCGTGTTCGGCTGTGAACCGTCAGTCGTTTGGCTTGAGTCGGTCGTGCCGGACGGCGTGCCACTGTTGGCCATAGAGGAATCGGTGCCCTGCGATTGGTTTTGGGTGTTCGAGGACGAATTGGCAGAGGTAGGACTGTCTTGCGTGTCGTCCGTCTGTGCCTGCTGATCCTGCGGCTGAGTGTTGCCATTTGCATCGCTCTCGGTCGTGCGCGACGACAGGATTGGCTCGGGACGCTCGTCCAGACCCTCACCGGCAGTGGTGATAAGGATGGCGCCGGCGCAGGCGATGACCGCGACGATGGCGATGGCGATCGAGAAGACGATGACCTTCTTTTGTGTCTGGCTGCGCTCTGCCGCCGCCTTGGCGCGCAGGCTGTTGGGGGCGACGCGCGCCGTGGTCGCGCGTCCCGCAACCTGGCGCATCTCCTGCGTGGTCGCGGCGTCACCTAGGTGCTCCTCGACATCGGGCTCAACGGGCTCGTAGGCGCCGGCAGGGTAGTCGACAGCGGCATGCGTGCCCTTGATTGCTTCGGCGCTGGCGGAGATAAAGTGGCGATAGACCTGCGAGGACACAACAGTGATGACTGAGCTCACAGCGGCACCAATCACCGAGCCGGCAATGCCGATCTTTGAAGCAAGCGCCACGCTCGTGGCGGCAGCTGCGGCGCCGGCGATGATCTGGGGAATGGAAATGTCGTCGAACAGGCCCTTTTTGGGCGCGATGGCCATGGTCTGTCCAATGGAATGGTTCTCGTGTACGCCGTTGTTGAGCGATGCCGGCGTCATGACGCGCGTGCGCGGCGCGTCGGTGTACTTGGTTGTCATACGGGGTCCTCCCGGTGTAAATCTGCTTCGTTTCGTGTAGCCATCAGGGTACCCACCAGATGTGAATCGTACGTGACATTTAACAGATACCATCAACTCATCAATTGCTCACCAAGTTGGTGGGATGCGGTTCCACCCGGCGGTTGAACTACAATAGGGCTTGCTAATTGTGTTGAATAGCGTCTACGCACGGGAGCATTCTTATGAATCTTCACCTTTCTCAGTCTGATGGCTTTTTGCGTGTGGCGGCGGCCTCGCCGCGGATTCGCGTGGCCGATGTCGAGGGCAATGCCGAGGTTGCGCTGGCGGCTGTTCGCGATGCTGCCGGGCGTGGCGTTCGCGCGCTGGTACTGCCCGAGCTTAACTTGACCGGCTATACCGCGGCCGATCTGTTCCATAACCGCACGCTGCTGCATGCCTGCGAAGCAGCGCTGGTGCACATCCTCGATGAAACCCGTGAGCTGCCGATCGTCTTTACCGTTGGCTTGCCCGTTGCGGTGGCTGAAAACATCTACAACTGCGCCGCCGTGTGCTGTGCGGGTGAGCTTTTGGGTCTTACGGCTAAGAAGTATCTGCCCAACTATGGCGAGTTCTATGAGCGTCGCTGGTTTGCTCCGTCGCCTGCGGATCCCGTGTGGGTTGAATTTGCCGGTCAGGGTCCGGTTCCGCTGGGTTCGGGGCTTGTCTACCGCTGCTGTGATGAGGGTGCCGAGGATATGGTGCTGGGCGTTGAGGTTTGCGAGGACCTGTGGGTGCCGGCGCCCCCTTCGACCGAGATGGCGCTTGCCGGTGCGACGGTGATCCTCAATCCGTCGGCTTCGGACGAGATTATCGGTAAGGCGGATTACCGCCGCAGCCTCATCTCTAACCAGAGCGCACGCCTGTACTGCGCCTATGCCTACGCGGACGCGAGCGAGGGCGAGTCCACGACCGACATGGTCTTTGCGGGCGAGAACCTTATCTACGAAAATGGCTCCAAGCTCGCCGCCACCAAACTGCTTACCTGCGATATGGCCATCGCCGACGTTGACCTTGACCGCCTGGTTGCCGAGCGCCGTCGCTCGACGACGTGGGCGCGCACCGACGATGCGCCGGAGGCCACGACCGTTGAGTTTTCGTTTGAGGGCGTGCTGGCCGAAGAACCTGTCCTGCGCGATGCCTGCGATATCGACCGCGTTTTCCCGCGCGCGCCCTTTGTGCCGGCCGACCACGGCGACTTGGCCGAGCGCTGCGAGACGATCCTCGATCTGCAGACTGCGGGCCTCAAGACCCGCCTTGCCCACACGGGTACCAAGGCTGCGGTTATCGGCCTTTCGGGCGGCTTGGACTCCACGCTAGCGCTGCTTGTGACCGTGCGTGCCTTCGATGCACTGGGGCTGCCGCGCACTGGTATCACAGCCGTGTCCATGCCCGGCTTCGGCACGACGCATCGCACCAAGTCGAATGCCGAGTCGCTCGCTCGCGACCTGGGTGTGAGCTTCCGCGAGGTTTCGATCCACGCGGCTGTGGAGCAGCACTTCAAGGACATTGAGCATGATCCAGCTGTGCAGGACGTGACCTACGAGAACAGCCAGGCGCGCGAGCGTACGCAGATTCTGATGGATCTGGCCAACCAGGCTGGCGGTTTTGTCATTGGCACGGGCGACCTGTCGGAGCTGGCGCTCGGCTGGGCTACCTATAACGGCGACCACATGAGCATGTACGCCGTCAACGCGAGCGTGCCCAAGACGCTTGTGCGCCATCTGGTACGCTATGCTGCCGATGTCTTTGGCGGGCGCATTGCCGAGGTCTTGCTCGATATCCTCGATACGCCGGTGTCCCCCGAGCTTCTGCCGCCCACGGGCGACGGCGAGATTGCGCAGAAGACCGAGGATTTGGTGGGCCCGTACGAGTTGCACGACTACTTCCTCTACTACCTGCTGCGTTTTGGCTTTGAGCCGGGCAAGATCTACCGCATGGCGCTCAAGAGCTTCGAGGGCGTCTACGACGCCAAGACCGTCCACACGTGGCTACGTACGTTCTACCGTCGCTTCTTTGCCCAGCAGTTTAAGCGCAGCTGCCTGCCCGATGGTCCCAAGGTGGGCTCGGTGACGCTCAGTCCGCGCGGCGATTGGCGTATGCCGAGTGACGCTAGCTCGCGTCTGTGGCTTGCGCAGATCGACGCGCTCAATCCAGTTGACTAAGGTTGGCTAAATTGAACCAATACGGGGGTTGCAAGCGTTACACTTTTGCAATCTGATGGCCCGTATCGCGCGGCGCTCTTGTCGGAGCGCCGCGTTTTTCATATCGAAAGGTGGCACCATGCAGGCATCGCAGCGTCTCGACCGCTTTGGCGCGGAGGTCTTCGCCTCGCTCAACAACAAGCTTCTCGCGCTGAAGGCTCAGGGCAAGACCATTTACAACATGAGCGTGGGCACGCCCGACTTTAAGCCGTACGACCACGTGGTCGAGGCGCTCACGCAGGCAGCCCAAGATCCCGAGATGTGGAAGTATGCCCTGCGCGACCTGCCCGAACTCAAGCAAGCCGTGTGCGATTACTATGAGCGTCGCTTTGGCGTTTCGGGCATTACGCCGTCTATGGTGCAGTCGTGCAACGGCACGCAGGAGGGCGTGGGCCATTTGGGCCTGGCCCTGCTCGATCCGGGTGACACCATTCTGGTTCCCGATCCGTGCTACCCGGTCTTTGAGGCGGGTGCCAAGATCGCCGATGCCAAGCTCGAATACTATCCGCTGGTTGCCGAGCATAATTACCTGCCCTATGTGGCGGGTATCGATCCCGAGGTGGCCGATCGTGCCAAGTATATGATCGTGTCGCTGCCCGCGAACCCGGTCGGCTCGGTGCGCACGCCCGAGATCTACGAGGAGATCATCACTTTCGCCCGCGAGCACGACCTGCTCATCGTTCACGACAACGCATACTCCGACATCGTGTTCGACGGCGAGCCGGGCGGCAGCTTCTTGCAGTATCCCGGCGCGCTCGAGGTGGGCGTTGAGTTCTTCTCGCTCTCCAAGTCGTTTAACGTCACCGGTGCGCGTATCGGCTTTTTGGTCGGTCGCGAGGATGTGGTCTCGGCCTTCGCCAAGCTGCGCAGCCAGATTGACTTTGGCATGTTCTTCCCGATCCAGAAGGCCGCCATCGCGTGCCTTAATGGCCCGCGCGATGAGGTCGAGGCGCAGCGTCTGAAGTACCAGGAGCGCCGCGATGCCCTGTGCGATGGTCTTGAGGGTCTGGGCTGGGAGCGTCCCAACGCGCATGGCTCTATGTTTGTGTGGGCCAAGCTTCCCGGTGGTCGCACCGATTCCATGGCGTTTTGCGAGGAGCTCATGGAGAAGGCCGGCGTTGTGGTGACGCCGGGCGCGAGCTTTGGTCCTTCGGGCGAGGGGCACGTGCGCATGGCGCTGGTCCTACCGCCCGATCAGATCGCTTTGGCTGTCGAGGCCATTCGCGAGGCGGGCCTGTATTAGAAACCTATTTCGACTCGTCAATAGCTCGAAACCGATTTCGCGCAGTTATTTTACGAATACTGCAAACAATTTCGGTAAACGGTCGATTTTTGGCTGCGAATAGGGGCATAATCAAAGTCCCGATTGGATGTATTGGGATTACGACAAGCCGCTCGGGTCGTTCCCGGGCGGCTTGTTTGTGGAGAGAGATGGGAGTTTCTAATGGTTAACGAGAAGAAGGTCGCTATTGTCGGCTGCGGTTTCGTCGGTTCGTCTTCGGCGTTCGCACTGATGCAGAGTGGTCTGTTCTCCGAGATGGTCCTCATCGACGTGGACAAGAACCGTGCCGAGGGTGAGGCCCTGGATATCGCGCACGGCATGACGTTTGCCGAGCCGATGAAGATCTACGCCGGCGATTATTCCGATGTCGCCGACGCCGCCATGATCGTCGTCACTGCTGGCGCTGCCCAGAAGCCCGGTGAGACCCGCCTGGACCTGGTCAACAAGAACGTCAGCATCTTCAAGTCCATTATTCCCGAGATTAAGAAGTCCGGCTTCGACGGCATTCTGCTAATCGTCTCCAACCCGGTTGATGTTCTGACCTATGCTGCCATCAAGATGTCTGGCCTGCCCGAGGGCCATGTCATCGGCTCCGGCACCGTGCTCGACACCGGCCGCCTGCAGCAGATGCTTGGTGCCCACGTCGAGGTTGACCCGCGCGATGTCCAGGCCTATGTCATGGGCGAGCACGGCGACTCCGAGTTTGTCGCTTGGTCCAGCGCTCAGGTTGCCGGCGTTCCGCTGAACACCTTCTGTGAGCTTCACGGCCACTTGGAGCATGAGGCTGCCGAGAAGCGCATCGCCGAGGACGTCAAGAACTCCGCCTACACCATCATCGAGAAGAAGCACGCCACCTACTATGGTGTCGCCATGGCCGTCAAGCGCATCTGCACCGCCGTTATGCGCGATGAGCAGACCGTTCTGCCTGTCTCCTCGCTCATGGTGGGCGAGTATGGCCTGTCCGATCTTGCCATCTCCATGCCGACCGTCGTTGGCCGCGACGGCGTTGTCTGCCGCGTCCCCGTGCCGCTGAACGACGACGAGCAGCATGAGCTCACCGTCTCCGCCAAGGCCCTCAAGGACATCATCGACAGCGTCGACTTCTCCTGCTAAATCAAGCTCGCTAGAGCGATAAGCTACAATGAAGGCGTCCGGGTCCACACGGCCCGGGCGCCTTTTTGGTGCAAAGTAACCTGACTCCAATGCACCATAGTTGATGGGAGGGCCATGTCGGATTCGCCTAATTTTTTGACCTATGTCCAGACGGCGTTTGATCCCTTTGAGGAGCGGCCGTTCTGCGCGGTGGATAGCCTGGTCTTTGCGTGGTTGTCCTATTTGCGCTTGCCGGGTGATATGGCGGGGCTGACGAACTGGCAGGGCCTAGACGTACGCGAACTGCTGCGTGCCGAGTGCTACCGGGACATGATTGACGACTTGTGGGACCCAGAGGGAAGCAGGGCCTTGTTGGAGGCCGTGGCAGCAAATCCCAGATACCGCGGCGTGCACGTTTGCGGCTATCGTGCCGTGAGCGATGTGGTGGCGACGGAGCAGTTTGCAGCCATGGCGTTCCGGTTTCCGGCGGGGTTTAGCTATCTTTCCTTCCGGGGGACCGACAGCACGATTGTGGGCTGGAAAGAGGACTTTAACATGGCGTTCCGGTGTCCTGTACCGGCCCAGGAATCCGCGGCGCGTTATGTGGACGAGGCGGCGGATGCGATCGACGGGCCGCTTTTGTGCGGAGGTCATTCCAAGGGCGGAAACCTTGCGGTGTACGGTGCGGCGATGTGCTCCGATGTCGCCCGTGAGCGAATCGAACGGGCGTATTCCCATGATGGTCCGGGCTTCGTCGAGGAGTTTCTGAACGGCAACGCCTTTGCCGATCTTTCCGGTCGAATCGACAAGACGCTACCTCGGTCGTCGATCTTCGGCATGATGTTCGAGACACAAGAGGACTATGCCATCGTTGAGAGCACCGAGTTCAGCCTGCTGCAGCACAATCCCTTTAGCTGGGTGGTTGATGGTTGCGACTTCGTATACTGTGAGCGCCTGTCCGCCGGTGCTCGATACGTCGATGGCTCCATTCGTGAGATGCTGCTTGCAGTGTCACCTAGCGAGCGCGAGCGTTTTGTAGATGCGTTGTTCTCCGTGTTTGAGGCTACGGACGCCGAACGGTTTGCGGATATCGCAGGAAATCTGCGTGAGAGTCTGCCCGTGATGCTCCAGGCTGCGCAAGGCTTTGACAAAGATACGCGACGCTTTATCTCGCAGACCATCGTGGCGATCCTTAAATGCGCACTGTTGCCCAAACGACCCCAGATCGACGTGCCCGCTGCCGGCAAGAGTTTGGCAGAACAGCTCGAGGCTTGGCAGTCCGAGCTCCTGCGCTAGCCATTGATACAAAGCAACCTGTCCCCGATGCGCCAATCTTCGATGCGCCTGGGGCGGGCTCGACCGCTATACTGGTTCGTGCCGAAATCGATCTAGAACGGAATGCCGTATATGAAAATCAATCACGCGATTCTGCATATCCTGGACTTTGACTCTGCCGTTAACGTTATGAGCCAGCGCGAGCTCGATATCGAAAGCCGTACCGTGCGCAACTTCGTGACCACGCATCTGCGCCGCGCGCGCACCTCGGCCGACAATAAACGCGCCACGTTTGCCGAGAACTCTGCGTTTGGCGGCGAACTCAAGGGCTATTTCTTTGGCGAGCGCGAGTTCGTGGACCTGTCGCAGCAGATTGCGGAGTTCATCTCTTCCGAGCTCACCAAAGCCGAGAAAGCCGAGTCCACCGACGTGCTCGTGGCCGATTTTGACGACGATGAGGATGCCCGCTGGTTTGCCGTGATGCTGCTGGGCTCCAAGCAGGCTTTTATGCACGAAGTGGGCCGCGAGGAGGGGGAGGTGCGCAACGACATCGCGCGCCACTATGCCATTCTGCCAAACCCCTCGCAGAAGGTGCCAAGCTATGCCATCGTGCGCGCGAGCACCATGGAGATCGGCTATGTGGATAAGAAGCGTAAGATCGCCGGCGAGGACCGCATGCTTATCCCCGATGGCCTGCTGCAATGCGATACGGGCGTATCGGGCAAGGAAGTCATCGACACCGTGACGCGTGTGGTCGAGGAGGTCGCTGAGGAGCACGGCGCCAATACGGCCGTAGCGCTCGCTAAGGTTAAGGCCGCTGTGGCCGAGAAGGTCGAGGATGACGAGGAGCTTCCGCCTTGGGATATCGTCGATGAGGTCTTTGAGGACGAACCGGTCATCAAGGAAAGCGTGCGCGCGGCACTGACCGAGGAGAAGGTTCCCGAGCGCGTTCCCGTGGAGCGCAAGCAGGTCGAGCGCGCTGCCGTGCGCAATCACAAGATCCGTACCGACACGGGTATCGAGATCAGCTTCCCGGCCGAGATGGGTTCCAACTCCGAGTACATCGAGTTCGTCAACGAGCCCAACGGCCTCATCTCCATCGAGCTCAAAAATATCGGGTCAATTGAGAATCGATAAGCTGCGCTGGACGCTGCTGAAAAACAAAGGTCGAAGCCCTTCGGGACTTCGGCCTTTGTTGCTTGGGGCTGAATTACGTTGCAGGTTGAGCATACGTCAGACACTATGACCCAATCCAGGGGCACGGAAACGACAGGAGCCCCCGCTCGTGACCGCGGGTCGGGGCTGCGACAATGTTGTTGAAGTGCCAGAGGCGCAGCCGCGCCGCAACGAGGTTGGGAGGCTCCCGTGCCTAGATATTCTACCGCCTTCGGAATGGACGTACACCTCAGGTCCACCACCGTCTGCGCGCTCGACGCGGAGACGGGCGAGGCCGTGACGAGGAGGTTCCGCGGCAACCCCTGGGGCGAGGTCGCGGAGTGGATGTCGGGCTTCCCCGGCCCGTCGCTCGCCGCCTACGAGAGCGGCTACCTCGGCTTCGCCCCGCAGAGGGAGCTCTCCGGGCTCGGCGTCGACTGCGTCGTCGCGGCCGTCTCCAAGGTCCCGAGGTCGGCGGCCGACCTCTCGTCCAAGAACGACCGCAACGACGCGGCCAGGATGGCCAAGGCGATACTGTCGCACGACATCACCCCGGTATGGGTGCCGTCCCCCGAGATCGAGGGGCTCAGGGACCTCGCCGGGGCCCACGACGCGGCGACCGCGAGGCTCGCGGCGGCGAAGCAGCGGCTCCTGGCGTTCCTGGCCCGCCGCGGCTACGCCTACGGCGGCACGACGCCGGCCGGAAACCCCCGGAGGTACTGGACGTACGACTTCCTCAGGTGGCTCGACAAGGTCCGGCCCGCCGACGACGGCGGCATCCGGGCGCTCGCGGCGCTGAGGAACGAGGTCGAGGCGGCCGCCGAGACGCGCGACGACCTCCTCGCCGAGTACAGGGCCGCCGTCGCGGCGGGCCCCCTCTCGGCGGAGGTCGAGGCGCTCCAGTCGATCAAGGGGTGCGGGTTCGCGCTCGCCGCCGCCTTCGCGTCCGAGGTCGGCGACTTCTCGAGGTTCCGCTCCGGCAGGCAGGTGACGTCCTACTTCGGCCTCGCCCCGAAGCAGAGGTCGAGCGCGGACTCCGTGCGCCTCGGCGGGATCAGCGGGGCCGGCGACGCGCTCGTCAGGAGGCTGGCCGTCGAGGGGTCCTGGAGCTACGTCCAGGCGAGCCACCAACCGAAGCTGATGCCCAAGGGCAGCGGCGTCCCGCTCGAGGTGAGGATGCACGGGAGGAAGGGTTCCGAGCGCCTGCTCCGGCGCCGCGAGGAGATGCTCGCCAGGGGCATGCCCCAGGCGAAGGCGAACGCCGCCACCGCCGCCGAGCTCGTGAGGTGGCTGTGGGCCCTCGGCGCGATGTGCCGGGAGGCGACCGAATAGACATAGCCCCCGTCCCGGCGAGCCGGGCAGCCTTCGGGGATACCCCCGCTTTCGCTGGGCGCGCGGCAGCGGCCGCATGCGCGTAGTCAGACTTGGGGAGCCCCGCCGAAGGAATGGAGTGCGGGCCGACAGAACGGTATCCGCGGATATGAGACTGAGCCGAAGGCGTCGACGACATGCCGGGGGCGGACCGGGACGGGTTCAACGGCAGGCCCCGCCGACCGATTGCAAGCGGTCGGCGGGGCCATTGTGGCTCTTGACAGCGGATTGGGTCATATGAGCGAAATCCCGCCAGAGCGAGCAAGGTGCCTTGAAACGA
>CABQSP010000053.1:0-12091 GCA_902466855.1 uncultured Collinsella sp.
GGCCGGGGCCGGGGCGGACGCGCGGGCGGCCGACTCGGGCGCGGCGACCCGGTGGGCGGCCCACCTGCCCTCCTCTCCGGCGAGCACCGCGCACACGAGCCGCATCATGGACGCCTCGGAGGGGAACGACTGCACCGAGCGGTACCTCCTCTTGATCTCGCGGTTCGCGCGCTCCTGCACGTTGTTCGTCCTGATCTTCTGCCAGTGCTCGCGGGGGAAGGACATGAAGGCGAGCGCGTCCTCCCTCGCGCCCTCGAAGACGTCGCCGGCCGCGCGGGAGAGGGCGCGCACCCTGGGCGCCGCCAGGTCCCACGCCGCGCGGGCGACGTCGGCGTCGGCCTGCCCCGCGCACGCCCGGACCAGGTCGGCGGCGAGCGCCTGGTGTTGATGTTCACTAAGAAGTGGTCCGAGTGATCACTGGGAAATAAGCACCGTGAGCACGAAAAATTGAGCAGTTTAAGCAAGAGGGCCGCGCCCCGGGGACCGGGGGCGCGGCCCTCGCCGTATGGTTTCCCCGGGCGGTTACTTTGGCGAGCCCGCCCGGGAAGGATGGAGGAGATGACCGTGCCCCTGGACACAGTGAATGATATACGGTCGATGGATGCCGCCGGGCGCTCGAGGTCCGAGATCGCCCGAATGCTCCACGTGAGCCGGAACACCGTGGCGAAGTACGCCGACATGGAGGACATGTCGCCCGCCGCGCCGATGCCCCGGAGGAGGGGCAGGCCCGCGCTCGAGGGCAACGAGGAATGGGTCGCGGGCGTTCTCGAGGCCGACCTCGGGGCCCCGAGGAAGCAGCGCCACACAGCCAGGCGGATCTACGACAGGCTCGTCGCCGAGCGCGGCTACGGCGGCTCTTACTCCACCGTGCAGAGGTTCGTCCGCGAGCTCAGGCTCGCCCGGGCGGCGGCGGGCGGAGAGGGGTACCTCGAGCTCGAGTGGGCGCCCGGCACCTGCCAGGTCGATTTCGGGAACTTCCGCGCCGCGGTCGGCGGGAGGACCCTCGACCTCAAGCTGCTGGTCGCGACGCTTCCGCACTCGAACGACCGGCAGTGCGTCGCCCTCATGTCGCAGAGGTCGGAGTGCCTGTGCGCCGGGCTGCTCGAGATCTTCCGCCGCTGGGGCCGCGCCCCGGCGGCGATGGTGCTCGACAACGCCACCGAGGCGGGCAGGATGGTACGCGGCGAGGTCACGGAATCGAGGCTGTTCTCGCAGTTCAGAGCCCACTACCGCTTCGAGAGCCGGTACTGCAACCCCTATTCGGGAAACGAGAAGGGCTCCGTCGAGAACGCCGTGGGGTTCCTCCGGCGCAACCTCCTCGTCCCCGTGCCTGCGTTCGGCGCGCTCCCCGAGCTCAACGCGTTCCTCGCCGAGGGGTGCGCGAGGGTCAACGCGGCGGCGCGCTGCCGCGACGGCAGGCCGCACGGGGAGGCCTACCGGGAGGACCTCGCCGCCATGCGCGCCCTTCCCGGCGTGGAGTTCGACGCGGTGAGGTGGGTCACCGCCCGCGCCGACAAGCGCGGCTACGTCGAGGCCGACGGGCGCGAGTACGTCGCCGGGCCCGCCTGGCACGGGCGGAGCCTGCTCGTCGGCATGCGCGCGTCGACGGTGGAGATCCTCGCCGACCGCGGCCGCCGGGTCGCCGTCCTCCCCAGGGCCTTCGGGGAGGGCCCCGCGGTCCGGAACCCCCTCTCGCTCGTGCCCGCCATCATCGCCAGGCCGAGGGCCTTCGGGGAGTCGACGATCAGGCGCGACATGCCGCCGGGGCTCGTCGAGGGGATCGACCGGATGGACTCCGCCGGCAGGAGGCGCACGCTCAGGTCGATCGGCCGGGCGAGCGAGTCCTCGGGTTTCGAGGCGGCATGCGAGGCGGCGCTCAGGGTCGTCGAGGGCGGCCGCGTCCCCGACGACGCCACGGTCGACGTGCTGGCGAGACGCATCGCGGGAGGCGGCGGCGGGGCCGGCGGGGCCGACCTGTCGGTCTACGACGGGTTCCTGAAGGGGGCGGTCGCCGATGGCAGCTAGCGAGGAGCTGGCCCGCAGGGTCGTGGAGGCCGGGCGGTCGTGCTCGCTCACCACCGCCGTCCTGGAGGAGTGGTCGAGGCTCGGCACCCCGAAACAGGTGGAGTACCTGGCGGGCTACCTCGAGGCGGAGAGGTCCAGCCGCGAGGCCTCGAAGCGCGCGACGCTGCTCAGGCGCTGCGCGCTGCCGGCGCCCAAGACCTTCGACGGCTACGACTGGTCGGCCGTGTCGTGGCCGGAGGGCATGGGGCGCGAGTCGCTGCTCGCGCTCGACTTCGTCGGGCGCAGGGAGGACCTCGTGCTCATGGGCGACGTCGGCACCGGCAAGACGCACATGGCGTCGGCCCTCTGCGCGCTGGCGTGCGAGAGGAGGCTCGAGGCGCGCTTCTTCACGGCGTCCTCGCTCGTGATGCGCCTGAGGCGCGCCCGCGACGACGGGAGGCTCGACCGGGAGGCCGCGCTTATCGGCAAGGCCCGCCTGCTCGTCATCGACGAGCTCGGGTTCCTCCCGCTCGACGCGGACGGGGCGAGGCTGCTCTTCCAGGTCTTCGCCGACGCATACGAGAGACAGTCGGTGGTGATCACCACGAATCTGGAGTTCAGCAGGTGGGGGTCGGTGTTCGGGGACGACCAGATGGCCGCCGCCGTGATCGACCGCATCGTCCACCACGGGAGGCTCGTCCAGTTCCGCGGCGAGTCCTACCGCGTCCGCCATGCCCTCATGCAGGAGGGCTAGCCGCTCAAAAAGCGTGCGCGCTTCCGATGCTCAGGCTGCTCAATTTCCGATGCTCTTTTTGCTCAAATCCTCTTGACGAAACACAGCCTGGCCGGCGAGGCTGTGGACGTGGCCCCTGATGTCGCGCTGGAGGTGCGTCAGGCACCGCTGCCAGGAGCAGCCCGGCAGGACCCTGGAGACGGCGGCGACGAGCCCCGCGTGGGCGTCGGACACCGCGAGCCTCACGCCGCGCAGGCCCCTGTCCCTGAGGGAGCCGAGGAACTCGGACCAGGCGGCCTCGCTCTCGCTGTCGAAGCAGGCGCAGCCGAGGAACTCCTTGTGCCCGGAGGACGACATGCCGATCGCCGTGACGAGCGCGACGCTCGCGTAGCGCCCGCCGGTCCTGCACTCCATGTAGGTCGCGTCGAGCCACACGTAGGGGTGCTCGCCCTCGATCGGCCGGGTCCTGAACGCCTCGGCCTCCTCGTCCAGCCCGGCGCACAGCGCCGACACCTCGTAGCTGGACAGCGACGAGACGCCGAGCTCCTCGGCGACGAGCCCGACCTTGCGGGTGCTCACGCCAGCGACGTACATCTCGCGCACGAGCGCGACCATGGACGCCTCGACGCGCGTGTAGCGCTTGAGTATGCCCTCGGGGAAGTAGGTCCCCTCGCGCAGCTTGGGGACCCGCAGCTCGAGGTCGCCGAGGGAGGTCGACAGGGACCTCTCGCGGTAGCCGTTCCTGCTGTTGACGCGCTCGGGCGACCTGGAGCCGCGGGGCGCGCCGCAGGCCTCCTGCGCCTGGGAGTCCATCAGGGCGTTGACCACGGACTGGATCACCTCCCTGCCGAACTCCCTCAGGTCGTCGCACCGCGAGAACAGCGCGAGCAGGGCCTCGGTCTGGGGCCGGTCGAGGCCGAGCCCCCGGTCCGGCTGGGATAGAATGTCGCTGTGGGCCATCGTCTTTCCTTTCGTCGAATATCTAGGCACTGACGATTCTAGGCGATGGCCCTCCCTTGCTTCTTACACCACGACTGTGCGCGCTACCTCTTGCCCGTACACCTTTATCAGTTCAGACCACCTAAAACAGCTCAATCGAGCCCAAATCGCCCTCCACGCGGCCTCAAATAAATACAAATCTGAACTAACTGTCCAAGAGGAGTACTCCACGGATAGGAAAAGGCTCTGGCGAATCCTCTAATCGCCAGAGCCTTGCCAAAACCCGTGTGTCTGGAGCGCATCGCCGCATACCAGTCTTTCACCCATGAAGCTAGAGATTTTCTTCCGCCCACTTCTCAAAATCAACCGCTCGCCTTTGGGCAGTTCGGTACACTTCCATGTCTTCGCGAGCGCCCACCACGACGATGGCCATTTTCCCTTTTATCTTGATGAGGCGATACACAATCCGAATGCCACTTCCTCTGAGCTTGATTTTCATAAAGCCTGTCAAATCTGTACCGGCCTTGTTTCCAAGGGGTTTACCGAATCCGCCTTCGTTCTGCGACAATGGATTCGCTCTGATTTTCTCGATGGCCTTAAGCACGTTCTTTCGTTGGGAGCCGTCCAGACGCTTAACATCCTTGAGAGCATCCGGGTAGAAAGCGACTTCGTACCCGCTCATTCAAACTCGACCTCATCCATCTGATCGAGTTCGTCCTGGCCCACACCCAACTCTGCCATAACATCAGATAGGGAAACGAGTTCATCATCGCTTGTCGCAGCCGTCCTCTTAAGGGCCAACGTCAACAAGGCGAGGTCCTCCTCCGCCTGCTTCGCCTCCCTGTATTCATCGGGCGTCACAATAACGAATGCCGGCTTATTGTGTTTAAGGACCACAACGGGATTATCGTCCCCAACCTTCGAAAAAGCAGCCGAACCCTTACCGTGACTGAAATCGCTGATGGGAACAAGATTGTCGAGCATCTTTAAAGCAAGCATCGAGACCTCCAAATATAAAGTCTTTTATGCATTCATTTTAGCATGCAGAAAATACCAGCAATCACGGAATGGTGACACGGACGAGGCATCGCTTTCCACCAACCGTTGATCATCGACCGAGCAAAATATCCCGCCAAGAGATCGAGCGAGGATTCCGTCCTTCGAAGAGGGCCGTATTGGCCTCCTCGCGGGACGAAATCCTCGCTCGTTCGTTTCAGCCCGCGTCAACGCGTGCTAGACGGCCAGCTCGCCTGATTCACCCATAAGCCATCGTGCCAGGTCGACGACCTTGATGCCATCCCAATCAGTCGTTTCGTGCCCTGTTCGGGCGATGACGCACTTGGGATAGGCGTCTCGAATCCGTCGCAGCGGATCAAGCTCACGCTTAAGCGTCGCTTCCTGGGAAATGTCGTCACTCACCTGGATATAGACACGGCGGTCACGCCTGATGGCGACAAAGTCTACTTCCTTTTGGTAGAGAACGCCCACGTAGACTTCCCATCCGCGACGCATAAGCTCGATTGCCACCATATTCTCGTAAACATGGACAAAATCGAGCTTTTTCGTGCCAAGCGCGGCGTAGCGAAACGAATGGTCGGCCAGGTAGTATTTATCTCCCGTCGACAGGTATTTCTTTCCTGAGACGTCAAAGCGACGAAACCGGTAGAACGCAAACGCATTACACAGGTAGTCGATATACACAGCCAGCGTCTTGTCGCTTATCTTAAGGTTCGCTCGTGACAGCTCGGCCGCCATCCCCTTGAGAGAAGAGATGTTTCCGACGTTATCCATCAGGAACTCGCAGGAACGTTTAAGCTGCTCCGTATTACGTATACGATATTTTTGTCTGATGTCGCGCAGGATAAGAGTTTCAAGCACATCCGAGATGTATGAGAAACGCATCCTTTCGTCCTGGTAGATATAGGAACCCGGCATTCCTCCCTCGCGGACATAGCGAGCAAGGGCCTCGGCTGGAGAAGTGATCTCGTGATACGCCGAGAACTCCGCAAGTGAAAACGGAAAGACCTCGATCTCCACCGTTCTTCCCGTGAACAACGTCGAGAGGTCGCTTGAGAGAAGAAAGGCATTCGACCCCGTGATGTAAATGTCATATTTCTCTGACGCATGAAAACTGTTGATAGCCCGCTCGAACCCTTCGCACATCTGGACCTCGTCGATCATGACGATATTCCGGCAACCCTCGATATAGTGCTTTTCCACATATGTATGCAGCGCATGGTATTCCGCCAACGGCTCGAACTCAAGTAGATTGAAGTTGACGTGTATGACGTTGGCCGAGGGGTCGTTTGAATGAAGTTGGCTGGCAAACGCCTCAAGCAATTTCGATTTTCCGCATCGCCTGATTCCGGTGATCACCTTGATATCAGACGTACCTGCCACCTTGGAAAGCTTGCTCATGTAGAACGGGCGATCTATAAGTTTCATGGCAACCTACTTCGCAAAATTCAAAACCATTAGGAAACGCGAAGTAAAATATATCATCTACTTCGCGTCTTTGAAACATCTTAGATTTTGCGTAATAATTCCTGTCAATCTATCGCAAGCGCGACGCGGGCGAGGTTGTCCCTCCCCCTAATCGACTCTGTGCGGAAGCCCGGGGTGACAGGTTTCCGCCTTGCTCGGCATCCTTGAGACCCTCGATCGCAAGCTTGAGCTGGCCATAGGCCGCCTGCACCTGCGCATCGGAGGAGTTCTCGTCCGCCAACACGTCCGCGGCATCACATCGGGACTCAAAGTGCCCGAAGGAACGCCCATGTGGGAAATCCGTCGCCCCCGCCTTGCCGACGACAAGCCCATGGAGCTCAACTATGTCTACATCCCCGTGAAGCTCTGCCCCGAGCTCGCGCGCAGGGATGTGGAAAGCTCGCTCTATGCCTACATCGCCGGGAAGACCGGCATCCTCCCGGCGAGCGTCGACGCCGTCTACGAGGCGGTCAACCTCGACAAGCACGAGGCCAGCCTGTTGGGCCAAACCACCGGCAAGGCGGCCATGCGCATCGTGCGCTCCACCTACGACAAAACGGGAGCCCCGTTCGAAGTCGGCGTCCTCATCAGCTGCGACAGTCGAACCCAACTCCACGTGCACATCGCCGCCGGCAAGACGACCTTCACCACGAAGATGCAATAGCCGGAGCGCACGGTCCGTGGGCAACCGAGCGAGGAAAATGTCCCATCAACAAAACGAGCGAGGATTCCGTCCCACGCAGAGCCCAAATCCAAGCTCCCCAAGGAACAAAATCCTCACTCGACATCCGCATCCTCTTTAGCCTAAGTCATCGCGCAAAGCCCCTTCGGCAGCGCACGGTGCAACCAAGTCACCGCAGCCCGGGGCGGGAGGCGAACCTTTCTCTCGGAAAACTTCGCGAAGCCCAGTTTCCGAGAGAAAGTGTCCGACTGCCGCCCCGGCCGACCAGGTCACATTACACCGTGTGCTGCGGCAGGTCCTGCAGGGCGATGACGTCCATGCCCATGTCGTTGGCGCTGCCGTGACCCTGCTGGTCCTCACGCACGGCCTCGATGGCACTCACGTACGTGTTGGCGGCAGACATCGCCGTCACGCAGGTCACGCCGCGGCGCACCGCCTCGGTACGCAACAGATAGCCGTCGCCACGCGAACCCGGGCCGTACGGCGTGTTGATGATTACCGCAATCTTGCCATCGGCGATCAGGTCACCGATGTTGGGACGCTCGCCGTCGTGCGGGCCGCTAATCTTCTCCACGACCTCGCAGGTCACGTTGCCGCCGCGCAGCACGCGCGCCGTGCCCTCGGTGGAGCAGATATCAAAGCCCAGGTAGCGCAGGATACGCGCGACCGAAAGGATGTGGCGCTTGTCACGGTCGCACACGCTGATGAACACCTTGCCGGCGCTCGGGTCGGGCAGCTTGTAGTCAATCGCCAGCTGCGTCTTGGCATATGCCTCGGGATAGCTCTTGGCGATACCCATGACCTCGCCCGTCGACTTCATCTCGGGCCCCAGGATAACGTCGGCACCGGGGAAACGACCCCAGGGCATAACGGCTTCCTTCATGCAGAACCAGTCCAGCTGACGCTCGTCGCTCGGCAGGCCCAGGCTGGCGATGGAATCGCCCGCCATGATACGCGCCGCACACTTGGCCAGCGGCACGCCGGTGGCCTTGGAGATAAACGGCACGGTGCGGCTGGCACGCGGGTTGGCCTCGATCACGTAAACGGTCTCGCCCTTGATGGCATACTGTACGTTGACCAGGCCGCGTACGCCCAGCGCCATCGCGATGCGGCGCGTGGTCTCACGGAGCTTCGCCTGCAGGCTCTCGCTAAAGCTGAACGGCGGAATGCAGGTCGCAGAGTCGCCGGAGTGAATACCGGCCTCCTCGATATGCTCCAGAATGCCGCCGATGTAGACCTCTTCGCCATCGCACAGGGCGTCGACATCGGACTCGATCGCACCCTCCAAGAAGCGATCCAGATACACCGGGTAGTCGGGACTAATGCGCGCGGCCTCGGCCATGTAATCGCGCAGATGCTCGGCATCGTAGGCGATCATCATGCCGCGGCCGCCCAGCACGTAGCTCGGACGCACCAGCAGCGGGTAGCCAATGTGTGCGGCAACGGCCTCGGCCTCCTCAAACGAGGTGGCCTGACCCGCCGGCGGATACATAATGCCCAGTTTGTCGAGCAGAGCGGCGAAGCGCTCGCGGTCCTCGGCAAAGTCGATGGCATCGGGCTTGGTGCCCATGATGTTGACGCCACTCTCCTCGAGCATGCGCGCCAGCTTAAGCGGGGTCTGGCCGCCGAGCGTCACCACGACGCCGTCGGGGCGCTCAACATCGATAACGTCCATGACGTCCTCGTAGGTGAGCGGCTCAAAGTAAAGGCGGTCGGACGTGTCGTAGTCGGTCGAAACGGTCTCGGGGTTGCAGTTGACCATGATGGTCTCAAAGCCGCGGGCCGCCAGCGCGTAGCTCGCGTGCACGCAGCAGTAATCGAACTCGATACCCTGGCCAATGCGGTTGGGGCCGGCGCCCAGGATCATCGCCTTGGGCTTGTCCGCCGGCGTGGTCTCGTCGGGAGCCACGCACTTCTTGGCATCCGGGCTCGTGCGGTAGATGTTCTCGTACGTCTTGTAGTGGTACTCCGTGGCGCTCGAGAACTCCGCAGCGCAGGTATCGACCGTCTTCATGCTGGGAACCACGCCCAGACCCTTGCGATAGGCGCGCACAAAGCGCTCGTCCGAGCCGGTCAGCGCGGCGATCTCGGCGTCGCTCGTACCGTACTGCTTGAGCAGGCGCATCGCGTCGGCGTCGATATCCTCCACACGCAGGTCGCGGATGCTCTCCTGGACCTGCACCATATCGTTGATACGGTTGAGGTACCACGGATCGATACCGCAGATGGCATGGATGCGAACGATGTCCCAGCCACGGCGCAGGGCCTCGACCACAAAGAAGATGCGATGCTCGGTCGGGGTTGCCACGGCCTGAGCAAGCTCGTCGTCGCTCATCTTATCGGCACCCTCTTTGCCACCGGCGCAAATGCCCTGGTGGCCATCCTCCAGCGAGCGCATAGCCTTGCCAAAGGCCTCCTCAAAGGTGCGACCGATCGCCATAATCTCGCCCACGGCCTTCATGCGCGTGGTGAGTGTGGGGTCGGTACCCTTGAACTTCTCGAAGGCAAAGCGCGGCACCTTGACCACACAGTAGTCGATTGTGGGCTCAAAGCAGGCGGGCGTAGCCTTGGTGATGTCGTTGACGATCTCGTCGAGCGTGTAGCCCACAGCCAGGCGCGCGGCGGCCTTGGCAATGGGGAAACCCGTGGCCTTGGAAGCGAGGGCGGACGAGCGGCTCACGCGCGGGTTCATCTCGATGACGATCAGGCGGCCGGTGTTGGGATTCACGGCAAACTGCACGTTGGAGCCACCGGTCTCAACGCCGATCTTCTCCAAGATGGCGAGCGAGGCGACACGCATGCGCTGGTACTCAAGGTCGGAGAGCGTCTGCGCCGGCGCCACGGTGATGGAGTCGCCAGTATGCACGCCCATGGGGTCGAGATTCTCGATGGAGCACACAATGATGCCGTTGCCAGCATGGTCACGCATGACCTCCATCTCGTACTCTTTCCAGCCCTCGATGGACTCCTCGACCAGCACCTCGTGGGCAGGCGAGAGCTCCAAGCCCTGGCTCACGATGGAGACGAGCTCCTCGTGGGTGTGAGCGATGCCGCCGCCGGCGCCGCCGAGGGTAAAGCTCGGGCGCAGTACGCAGGGATAGCCCACGCGCTCGGCGATAGCCTCGGCGTCGGCCACGCTGTAGGCATAGCCCGAGCGCGCGACCTCCAGGCCAATCTCGGCCATGGCCTCGTTAAAGAGCTTGCGATCCTCGCCGCGCTCGATGGCGGCCAGGTCGCAGCCGATCATCTCGACGCCGTACTTGTCGAGCGTACCGTCTTTCGCCAGCTCGACGGCGGCGTTCAGACCGGTCTGGCCGCCCAGCGTGGGCAGCAGCGCGTCCGGGCGCTCTTTCTTGATCACGCGCTCGATAAACTCGGCAGTGATGGGCTCGACATAGGTGCGGTCGGCAAGACCCGGGTCGGTCATGATAGTCGCCGGGTTGGAGTTGACCAGGATGACCTCAAAGCCATCCTCCTTGAGCACCTTGCAGGCCTGGGCGCCGGAGTAGTCGAACTCACATGCCTGGCCAATAACGATGGGGCCCGAACCAATGACGAGGATGCGCTTGATGTCAGTACGTTTCGGCATGTTAGTTCTCCTCGGTCTCGGTCGCGGCGGTCTCGGCAAAATTCCAGCCGGCGAGGCGGTCCTTCGCGGTGTCGATGTCCAGGTAGTTCTCCTCGCCGTCCATGAGTCGCGTAAAGGCGGTAAAGAGATAGTGGGCATCGGTGGGGCCAGGCGAAGCCTCGGGGTGGTACTGGACCGAGAAGCACGGGGCGTCGAGCAGCTGGATACCCTCGGCGGTGCCGTCGTTGAGGTTCACATGTGTTAGGCGAATGCGGCCAAAGCGCTCGTTCATCACGACCGGCGCGATTCCGCGGCGCACCCAGACGCGCAGATCTCCATCGGCCGCATGCTCGGTCTCGCCGCCGGAAAGCTCGGGGACAAGATTGCCCAAGCTGGGGAACAGCAGGCCAAAGCCATGGTTTTGCGCGGTGATCTCCACGCGACGGCTTACCAGGTTCATGACCGGCTGGTTGCCACCGCGGTGACCGAACTTAAGCTTTTCCATCTGGGCGCCGCAGGCCAGGCTAATCATCTGGTGACCAAGACAAATGCCAAAGACCGGCACCTTGCCGATCAGCTGCTGCACCTGCTCGTAGGTCTCCACCACGGCATCGGGGTCGCCGGGGCCGTTGGACAAAAAGACGCCATCGGGATTCATGTCGAGCACCTGCTGGGCAGGCGTATCCCACGGCACGACAGTAAGGTCGCAGCCGGCGCGGACGAGGCCCTCCAGAATGCCGCGCTTGACGCCGCAGTCGTAGGCGACCACTTTGTGACGGGCAGGAGCGGCAACCGCAAGTGCAAAGTCATGCGTGGCAGGCAGGTCGGCAGCCACAAACTCATGAGGCGCGGGGCAACTTACGGTCTTCACCAGGTTCTCGCCTACCAGCGTGGGCGCTGCGGCCAGACGCTCGGCAAGCTCGTCGACGTCGAAGATCTCGGTCGAGATAATGCCCATCTTGGAACCATTGTCGCGCAGATGGCGCACCAGAGCGCGGGTGTCGACGCCCTCGATAGCGACGATGCCGTGGGCGCGCAGATACTCCGGCACGCTGACGGCCGAACGCCAGTTAGAAGGCGTGGCGCACATGTCGCGAACGATCATGCCGCGCATGGCCGGAGCGCTCGCAGGGCGCACGGCGTCGCCGGGGAAGGCCGACTGGACGTCGGTCTCGTCGATACCGTAGTTGCCGATCTGCGGATAGGTCATGGTTACGATTTGGCCTGCATAACTCGGGTCGGTCATGACCTCAAAGTAGCCCTCGAGCGAGGTGTTGAAGCAGACTTCGCCGGTCGCGGTGCCCTCGGCGCCGCATGCACGTCCATAAAAAATGGTCCCATCCTCAAGATACAGGATGCAGGGACCGCAGGTGCCCTTGCTGGTTTTGGCCAGCATACGCTGGCAAAGCTCGCTGGGCGCGAAGGTGCGGGCGGCAGCGCCCGCGGTATGGTTGTTCGCCATAATTCTCCTTCCCGGTCTCACAGGACCGGCTTAAAGGTGTGTAGTTAGGCCTCGCGGTATTGTAACCGCAAGCATGCCTCATGGCGTTAATTTCATCGAAATGTTTACGAAATGATAATTATGACTTTCTATGCATAATGATTTCTCTGGGACGGGGATTAAAAAAGGCTCTGTTAGACCAGGATTGACATATATGTGTCCCCACGGTGCCATATCGTT
>CABQSP010000054.1:0-12003 GCA_902466855.1 uncultured Collinsella sp.
CTCCAGGCGGTGGCGGTAGCAGCGCAGGGACACGTGGCCGCCGCTGGCGTTGATCACGCGCCGCGCGTTATCCAACTGGTTCTTGGACAGCCGCAGCTCGCGGCGAATCTCGCGGGCGGGCACCTTTCCCGCCAGCTCGGCTATGCGGTCGAGGTCGGCCTTGCGCCACGCCCTGTGTGGCCTGCCCTTGTCTCGGCGGGTCACTCGTCGCTCACCTCCACGACCACGCGGGGGCGCGCCCTGTCGGTGAGCACCCTGTCGGGGCACTGCTCCACGTACTTGCGGGAGTCGTCCTTGATTACGCCCGCCGCCACCAGGCCGTCGAGCACGAACTTGCGCGCGAAGCCCACGTTGTCGGCGTCGCGGCGCATGTCGGGCTCGTAGAACGTGGTGCGCACGGTCACCCGGCGCTCGAAGCGCGGCGCGCGCTGCTGCATGGCCGCCGCCCTCACGCGCGCCGTCTCGCGCTTCTTCATGGCCGCCGCCTTGTAGCGGTTGGCGCGCTCGGCGCTGATGTAGTCGTTCAGGCTCGGCATTCGGCCCTCGACCGTGACGGTGCACCTCATTGCGCGCCCCTGTCGTAGATGCCCTGCGCCTCGGTTAGCGTGGAGGCGGCGAAAACGGCTGGGCCCACGATGGCCTCCCACGTGCCCACCAGGTCCACGGAGTCCACCGGCGTGCGGCGGAAGCTCACGGCGGCCAGCATGGAGGGGCGCTGCAGCACCATGTAGCGGGACAGCACGCTCCACAGGTTGTGGTCGCGCTTGAACTCGCTGGCCTCGCTCACGGTCATGCCGTTCTGGCACGCCAGGGTGTACACGTTGTCGCGCTGGATGACGTGGCCCTCCAGCATCAGGCGGTAGCAGATGCGGCGCAGCTTCGCCCATGTATCGGGGTTCGAGGCAACCCAGCCGCACGCCTTGGCCACGAGGGCCTGGGCCTTGGCGTCTACCTCGGCCATACTGTTGCCTCCAGCGCCCATGTGGCGGCGATGCACGCGCAGACGAACAGGGCGGCGAAAACGGCCTGCAGCCTCTCGCGGCGCTGCTCGGGTGTTACACTGGTCTCGGTTCGGAAGTGAACCGTTGCGGTGCGCGTCTTTCGCTTGCCGGCTGCGACGCGCACCCTCTTTCCCTTGATCTTTTCCATTCCTGGAACTTCCTCTCGTTCTCTGGGTCCTTGTAGAACTCGCGCATCATGGCGGCGCACTCGTCGCACATGGCGCGCTGTATCGGGGTCATTCGCCCGCGACGCCCGGCAGAAGCAGCGGGGCGTCCTCGTAGGCGACCTCACCGGTGTCCCTATCCACGAACATCACCTCCTGGTCGTCGTACACGTGGATGTTGAGCATCTGCCCCGTGAACTCCACCAGCTTGGGGATGGAGTCGCGGAACTTCGGGTCCAGCTCAAACTGCAGCACGCACTTGCCGCTCTTCACGTTGAGGGCGGTGAACCCCCCCGTACGGTCACCTCGTTCAGCATGGCCTACTCCTTCTCGTCGTACGCGGTGTCGCGCGCGATGGTCTTGAAGTCGGTGCTCCAGCCCTTGCCGTTCACGCTGAACCGCACGGAGCTGTAGACGTTGAACTGCATGCCGCCGAGCTCGAACCAGGTCGTGCTCGCCTCCAGAAGCTCGATGCCGCTCGTCTGGAAGCCCCACATGGCCGCGATGCGGCGCTTGAGGCTGACGTGCGTCTCCTCCATGCAGCCGTTCTCGGCCAGCTCGAAGTTGACGGCCACGCGCTTGCGGTCGTCGATGAGGTGGTCGAGCGTTTTGCCGATGATCTCGGCGACGAACTCGGGCTGGTGGCTCTTGGTGGTCATGGTGTGTCTCCTATCTATAGGTTTAACTATCGTTACTGCCGAAAAAAATATCAGCCACACGCACGCCGAAAAGTTTTGCCAGTTTTTTGGCGTCCTCGATAGTCACGCTATCGGGGTTGCTTTCCATCTTTGCGTACGTGGGCCGCGAGATGCCGAGAAGGCCGGCCACGGCCTCTTGTGAGTACCGTGCCTTCTTGCGCGCATCAACCAATTCCATCGAATCACCTCCTTGCTTGGTATGCCTAAGACTATAACCAAACATATAGTGACTGTAAAGAAGATTTGTCATATTCTGTAAAAAGGTTTTAACGGTCGCAGCGGAAGGAGGACACGTGAGCATAGCCGAGAACATCCGAAGGATTAGGACGCAGCACGACATGACGCAGGAGGAGTTCGGCAAAGTTGCCGCCGTCTCCGCTATGGCCGTATCTCAGTGGGAAAACGGGCGAGCAGTGCCTCGCATGGGCGCAGTTCAGCGTATTGCGGATTATTTCAATATCAGTAAAGGCGAGGTTATTGACGAGGGAACAGATGGCGTTGTTTTGCCTTCCGGTGCCATGCCCGTGGTGGCCAGCAGCGCAACCGTGCCGCTGCTCACGCTCGGGCGCGTGCACGCCGGCGCGCTCGCCGACGAGGAGGAGATGGCGCACCGCGTTGAGGTGCCCGCCTCCGTGTGCGCCGGGCATCCGCGCGCGTTCGCCCTGGAGGTCGAGGGCGACTGCATGAACCGCGTCATACCCGAGGGCAGCCACATGCTGGTCGACCCCGACCGCCAGCCCGCCAACGGGTCCATCGCCGTGGTGGAGACCGAGGACTACCGCGCGGTCATGCGCCGCTGGTACAAGGGCAGCACCAAGCTGATGCTGTCGGCGGACAGCTTCGAGGACTACGAGGACATGATTTTCGGCATGGACGACGGACCCGTGCGCGTGATCGGCACGGTGGTGTGGTTCCAGGCCGCCGACGAGATGGAGTAGCCGTGGGCGGGCGCGCGGCGATATACGCCCGCTTCTCGAGCCACAACCAGCGCGGCGAGTCCATAGAGATACAGGTGGAGAAGTCCCGCGCCTACTGCGCCGAGAACGACCTGCGCGTGGTGGCCACGTACTGCGACTTCGCGCAGACGGGCACCAACACCGACCGCGCCGAGTTCCAGCGCATGATGGCCGACGCCAAGCGAGGGCTGTTCGATTTCGTGGTCATATATAAAGTTACCCGAATCATGCGCAACCGCGACGAGATGGCCATGGCGCGCATCATGCTGCGCCGCTGCCGCGTCGAGATACTGTACGCGGGCGAGGACATTTCGGACGGCTCGGCGGGCGTGCTGCAGCTGGGCATGCTGGAGGTGCTGGCGGAGTACGAGAGCGCGCTCGACGGCGAGCGCATACGCGACGGCATACAGAAGAACGCCGAGCGGTGCATGGCCAACGGCTGCGTGCGCTACGGCTGGGACATAGTGGACGGGCGCTACGTGGTCAACGAGGAGGAGGCCGCCGCCATCCGCCTGGGCGTGCGCATGGTCTTGTCGGGCAAGTCGGTGGCCGACGTGGTGCGCGCCTGGGAGCCGTACCGCACCAAGCGCGGCGGCAAGTGGCGCTTCCAGACGGTGCGCCGCATACTGATGCGGCGGGAGAACGGCGGGGAGTACCGCTACGCGGGCGTGGTCGTGCCCGGCGGCATGCCCGCCATCGTTCCCATGGATGACGAGGAGAGGGTGATACGGATGCTTGAGGACTCGCACAGGCCCCGCGCCAAGACCGAAGCGTGGGACTTCCCGCTCACGGGCAAGCTCTACGACGGGCGCGACGGCGGGCTGATGACCGGCACCAGCGGCACGGGCAAGTCGGGCAGGCCCTATCACTACTACCGCTGCCGCAGCTGCGGGCGCACCGTGCGCCGCGATGTCGTGGAGAAGCGCGTGGCCGACGCCGTGCGCGAGGCCCTGGGCAGCGCCGACAGCCGCGAGCGCATCGCTCGCATGCTGGCCGACGCCGAGGAGGAGCGCGCCGACGAGAAGCCCTTGAGCGAGACCGTAAAGGGCGAGCTGGCCAAGATCGAGACGGCGTTCTCCAACATATGGGCGGCCATCGAGTCGGGCATCGCGCCGCCGGGCGGCAAGGAGCGCATAGACGCGCTGAAGCGGCGGCAGGCGCTCCTCAAGGACGAGCTGCGCACGGCCGAGGCCCTTGAGGCCGCCCGCCTTGACTACGACCGCGCGCTGTTCTGGCTTGAGGGCATGGCCGCCGCCGAGGTGGACGACGCGCAGCTCCTGCGCACGTTCGTGGCGCGCGTGGTGCTGGGCGGCCCCGACGATGACGACGGCCTGCGCGTGGCGTTCACGTTTGACGATTCTGCCGGCTTGGGCGATAATCCGTCGCTGCCTGGCGCTATAGGTCCAGGTGGCGAGGTGTTCGACCGAATGAACGCCAGCTCCACCAATAGTTACAAGCAGGTAGGTAAACGCACCTACCTGCTTTTTTATTACTTACAGATACCGCGGAGAATCGAACTCTATGCAGGGCGCGAGCGTTAAGCAAACGCGAAGCGTTTGTAGCGAGCGGGCGAGGACGCCGGCAGCCGGTGCGGATTTGCGAAGCAAATACGCGGATTCTCCGCGCAAACTCTCGACCCAAAACGGATGCGATGTTTATCGAATTTCAGCTGGCCTTGCCTCGCATCAGCGAATCCCCGTACCGCGGAGAATCGAACTCTGCGCAGGGCGTGCTTTTATCTACGGAAGCTGCGTCCCGGAATCGCCCCTCAGAACGGGACGTACTTTCCGCCAGCCGCCCCGTCCTCCTCAACTCCAAAACCTGTGCGCTCTCCATCTCAAAACTGGGTAGAAGAAGGCCAAAACGAAACAGCAGGAGGTCAATATGACTGCAGAAGATAAGGCAAAGAACGCCGGCAAGGTCGCGCTCGTCCTGGAGGGCGGTAGTTTTCGCGGGCAGTTTACCGCGGGCGTGCTCGACGTTCTCATGGAGGCCGGCGTCGAGATTCCGGCGGTATATGGTGTATCGGCCGGCGCCCTCAACGGCGTGAACTACAAGTCGCACCAGATCGGCCGTGCCAACCGCATCAACCTGGCTTTCTGCAACGACAGCCGCTTCATGGGCGCCGCATCGTTTGCGTCCACGGGCTCTATTGTGGGTTACGACTTTATTTTCAACGATGTCCAGGACCGCCTGGATCCCTTTGACAACGAGACGTTCGACGCGAGCCCCATCGAGATGTACGCCGTCGCGACGGACATGCTGTTTGGAACCGCCACGTATCTCCCGGTCAAAAGCGCCGTGCTCGATCTCGACGCCGTGCGCGCATCGACGTCGCTGCCGCTGGTGACGCCGCCGGTCGAGATTGACGGGCACAAATACGTCGACGGTGGCGTAGCCGATTCGATCCCCATCGAGCACGTGCTGGAGGAGGCGGGCTTCGATCGCGCGGTTGTCATTGTCACGCAGGACCGCTCGTACGAGAAAAAGCCCTACGAGTTTATGCCTGCCGCGCGCGCCCGCTATGCCGACTACCCCTACCTGCTCGAGGCTATCGAGACGCGCCACGACCGTTACAACATCCAGCGCATGCACCTGTGGAAGTATGAGCGCGAGGGCCGTGCGTTGGTCGTCGCTCCGCAAAAGCCGGTCGAGGTCGGCCATGTCGAGCACGATTCGGCAAAGCTTTTGGACCTATATATCCAGGGTCGTCAGGAGGCAAAGCGCCTGCTCGCGGAAATCCAAGAGTTCGTTGAGCGCTAGCGACGGCGAACCCTCAAAAAAAATGACAACAGCTAAAGAGCCGGAAAATCACAGCTCGTGGATGACATGTGCAGAAACTCTGGTCGGAGCCAAAATACCTGTTGACTCGGGCGGCGAGCGGGGTAATATGGACGGGTTACTTGCAGAGCCCCGTGAATCTCTGTAACAACACGTACTGTACATGGAGGAGTCTAAGTGATTTCGAAATCGACTCACTACGCCAAGCAGGGCGAGGTCCAGCGCAACTGGGTTCTCGTCGACGCCGATGGTGCTGTCCTGGGCCGTCTTGCCACCCAGATCGCAATGATCCTGCGCGGTAAGAACAAGCCCCAGTTCACGCCCAACAGCGACTGCGGCGACTTCGTTGTCGTCATCAACGCCGATAAGGTCCAGCTTACCGGTAACAAGGCCGACACGAAGACCTATTATCGCCACAGCGGCTACAACGGCGGCCTCAAGGCTGAGAGCTTCCGCCAGGCTATGGAGAAGCACCCGGAGAAGGTCATCGAGCGCGCCGTTCGCGGCATGCTGCCCAAGACCACCCTCGGCCGTGCCCAGATGACCAAGCTTAAGGTCTACGCTGGTGCCGAGCATCCGCATGCTGCCCAGAACCCCACGAAGATTGAGCTGGAGGCTTAAAGATGGCTGAGAACACCGTTGTCTACCAGGGTACCGGCCGTCGTAAGAACGCCGTCGCCCGCGTCCGTCTCGTCCCCGGCACCGGCAAGGTGACCATCAACAAGCGTGACGCCGAGCAGTATTTCGGCCGTCATCAGCTCGTTGAGAACGCCCTTGCTCCCTTCAAGGTGACCGACACCGCCGGTCAGTTCGACGTTATCGCTCTGTGCGATGGCGGCGGCATCTCCGGTCAGTCCGGCGCTCTGCGTCTGGGCATCGCTCGCGCTCTTCTGAACGCTGGCGACTACCGTGCTGACCTCAAGAAGGCCGGTTTCCTTACGCGCGATGCTCGCGTGGTCGAGCGCAAGAAGTACGGCCTCAAGAAGGCCCGCCGCGCTCCCCAGTTCTCCAAGCGCTAAGGTTTTATCTCCTTTCGAGATACAATGTACAAGCGGGGCCTGCCGATTCCTCGGCGGGTCCCGCTTTTCTTTTTCGACTAGGGTGGGCGACTGCGTTTTGTCCACTTGGGAAGGAGCGATCCTATGCCCCAGAACATCTTCGGTACCGACGGCGTCCGTGGCGTCGCCAACGCCGACCTCTCGTGCGACCTCGCGTTTCGCCTTGGCCGTGCGGCGACCAAGTTCCTTGGTCCGGATATCTGCATCGGCCGTGACACGCGCCTTTCGGGCACCATGCTCGAGAGTGCTCTGACCGCCGGCATTATGGCCGAGGGCGGCCGTCCGCACTGCTGCGGCGTTATCCCTACGCCGGCCGTGGCGCTGCTCACCGTCCAAAACGAGCTCGACGGCGGCATCGTCATCTCCGCTTCGCACAATCCGCCGGAGTTCAACGGCATCAAGTTCTTTAGCCGCAAGGGCATGAAGCTTCCCGATGCTGTCGAGGAAGAGATCAGCGCCTGGGTCATGTCCGAGGAGGCCATGGCTGCCGATACGCTGCCGACCGGTGCCGGCGTGGGCCACATTATCAAGATGAAGGACGCTCGCAAGGCATACGTAGACCACGCCATCGATACGCTTGATGGCCTGAGGCTCGACGGCCTGGTCGTTGCCGTTGACTGCGGCCACGGTGCTTCCTGCCAGACTACGCCCGCCGCGCTGCAGCGCCTGGGTGCTACGGTCCATGCCATCAACACCGATTATTGTGGCACTGACATTAACGTTGAGTGCGGCTCTACGCACCTCGAGCCCCTGCGCGAGCTCGTGCTGCGCACCCATGCTGACATCGGTCTGACCCACGACGGCGACGCCGACCGCGTACTGTTCGTGGACAGCGAGGGCAACGAGATCGATGGCGACTATATCCTGGCCATCTGCGGCTCTGACCTGGCCGCTCGCGGCAAGCTCGCCAACTCCGAGATCGTCTCGACCGTTATGTGCAACCTGGGCTTCTCCATCGCCATGAAGGAGCAGGGCTTTGAGATGGTGCAGACCGCCGTGGGCGACCGCTACGTTTTGGAGCGCATGCTCGAGGACGGTGCCGTCATCGGCGGCGAGCAGTCCGGCCACATCATCTTCCTGGAGCACAACACCACCGGCGACGGCTTGGTGACGGCCCTGCAGCTTCTGGCCGTGCTCAAGCGCACCGGCCGCACCCTCACCGACCTTGCCGGCATCATGAAGAAGTACCCGCAGGTGCTTGTCAACGTGCATTCCGACAACAAGGCCGGCCTGGACGATTGCCAGCCCATTTGGGACGCCGTCGCTGCCGCCGAGAAGGAGCTCAACGGCCGCGGTCGCATTCTGGTACGTCCGAGTGGCACCGAGCCGCTGGTCCGCGTGATGGCTGAGGCCGAGACGCACGAGCTGACCCAGCGTGTGGTTGACGATATCGTCGAGGTTGTCAAGCGCGAACTTCCCTAATGGTCAAAAACCGTTGCCAAGTGGTAAACTGTTAAGGTTATTTTGATTGATTGGTATGTCCGAGGGGGAGCATGTTCACTAAAGTCCTAAGGTCTTTTGGTATGCGTGGTCGAGTCCTTACGCTGGATGCTCCCATCTCGGGCGACGTCATTCCGCTTTCCGAGGTAAACGATCAGACGTTTGCCACCGGCCTTTTGGGCCAGGGCGTGGCGATTCAGCCCACCGGAACGCGTGTGATTGCACCGGCTGATGCCAAGGTCGAGGCCATTTTTCCCACGGGACACGCTGTTGCGCTTAACACGGTCGATGGTCTGGACGTGCTCATCCACGTTGGTTTGGACACTGTTCAGCTCGAGGGCAAGCACTTTACCGTACATGCGCAAGTGGGTGACATCGTCCATAAGGGCGATGTACTCATTGAGTTCGATCGCGAGGCAATTGCTGCCGAGGGCTACGATGTGACGGTTCCCATCTTGGTGTGCAACTCCGTTGAGTTCTCGAGCATTAAGGGCTCCGTTGGAGAGCATGTCGAGGAGATGGACCAGCTTATCGTCGCTCGCGAGCGCTAGTTGGTGCTTTTGGCCTTTAGCCTACAATTCAAACACGTTTATGGAGGGCGCCCTTGAAAGAGGACGCCCTCCGTGGCAAGATGGGAAATGTCCGAGGCTAAAAGGCTTTGGGTCACCGTGGACGGGCAGGGGCCTCGACGCGGCTAGACACGAGACACATACATTACGCGACCTCGCCCTGGTGGCCGCACACGTTGGTTGCGGCCGACGCGGGCCGCGGGCAAGTGCTTGTAAGGGGAGCCTTGCCTCTCTTCTACGAGAAAGGATGCGTAATGAAGATCATTAAGGCTAAAGACTATGAGGATATGAGCCGCAAGGCCGCCAATATCATCTCGGCCCAGGTTATCCTCAAGCCCGATTGCGTGCTGGGTCTTGCCACCGGCTCCACCCCGATTGGCGCCTACAAGCAACTCGCCGCTTGGTACGAGAAGGGCGACGTCGACTTCGCCGAGGTTAGCACCTATAACCTGGACGAGTATCGTGGTCTTTCGCACGACGATCCCCAGAGCTATCACTACTTCATGCGTGAGAACTTCTTCGATCACATCAACATCGACCTGAACAACACGCATGTGCCCGACGGTTCCAACCCCGACGCCGCCGCTGCCTGCTCTGAGTACGACAAGATTGTCGCCGACGCCGGTTATCCGGATCTGCAGCTGCTCGGCATTGGCAACAACGGCCACATCGGCTTCAACGAGCCCGATGACCACTTCTCCAAGGGCACGCACTGCGTCGACCTCACCGAGAGCACCATTCAGGCCAACAGCCGCCTGTTCGACAGCATCGACGATGTTCCCCGTCAGGCCTACACCATGGGTACCCAGACCATCATGTATGCCCGCATGATCCTGGTCGTCGCCAACGGCGAGGCCAAGGCTCAGGCCGTGCATGACATGTGCTATGGTCCGGTTACGCCCGAGTGCCCGGCTTCGATCCTGCAGCTGCACACCAACTGCGTTGTCGTTGCCGACGAGGCCGCCCTTTCGCTCTGCGAGTAGCGCGAATCCTGCAGCTCGACATAGCCTTGCCTAAGGCCTCCGCTTTGCGGGGGCCTTTTTGTTATCCCTTTCCGCCCACTTGACCAAAACCTTGCCGCAAGCTTGACGAACGCCGGACGCTCAACAGTTTGATTCATTCCATATCAGATTCTATGCAAAAATGCCACTAGAAGGTCGTAGACGGTAGCGGGTGCTAGGCGAGTTGAATGACATAACTGAACCATGTTCATTTGCGTTACACTGCCGCTTAGATGGGACAAGCTGACAAGCTCATTTACCTGCTTAAAGACCGATTAGTCGGGGGATTAATAACAATCGGCCCTCGCTGTACAAAAACTTGCCGCTTGCGTACCAAAAGACAACCTAAAACACAAGGTCGCTCTATTCATAGCGCGGCTTGTATGGTCTTGCGGCTACAGTGTCCATACGGTCGAGTTGAGGAGCTGGCATGGTAAACGATTTGAGCGGTATAGACGACCTCGAGCTGATGCCGCTGGGCGGAGGCTATATGGTGCGACGCGAACGCTTGATGAATGAGCTTATCGCCAAGGGCCGAAAGGCCGGCATCGTGGTTCTTTATGCGCCCGACGGGTTTGGGAAGACCTCGGTGCTGCTGCAGTACACCCATGAGGTTAAATGCGACCCGACGCGAGGCCCCGTGCGGATTATCGAGGCCGATCGTGCCATTGGGCGCGAGGTGTTTATGCAGCTCGAGGTGGTTACCGAAGAACTCAAAGACAAACCGCACTCCCTTATCGCGATTGATAATGTGCCAAACCTCGATCAGCACGATACCGAAGACCTCATCGACAGGATTCGCGGCCTGCGCGCTATGGGGGTGGGGGTCTTTATCTCCTGCCGTCCTTCAAATCGTCAGCTGATTCATGGGCTGGGCGATTCGGTTAAGATCAATGCGCAGATGCTCAAGGTGCATGCCTATGAGTATTCGGCGTGGGCATCGGCGTTTTCGATCAGCACATCGCTCGACTTTTATCAGCTCACGCAGGGCGTGCCCGAGCTCGTTTCGGCATTGCAGACAGGTCTGTATGGCCAAGGTGACGTAGCCGGCCTGCTCGAAAACGAGATTGTCAACGTGTATGGCGCGGCACTTGCCGATCTGGCTTCACTCGACAATAATGCGCTGTTTTGCGTGGCATGTCTCATGGTTTTGATGGGCGAGGGCAATATCGCAGAACTCGAGGCCTGTGGGGTGAGGCTGTCGATGGTCGACCAGTCCTACTTTGTACGCGACTACCCGATCTTTGGCTTGGATCCCGCCGAGCGGAGTTTTACGTGTCTAGGCACGGAGGATAACGGACGCTTGCGCTTGCGTAAGTTGGTGGCCGAGGTTCGCCCCGAACTTGTTCCGAGGGCGGCCCGGATTTTGCTTAAGGCGGGCCGATGCGATGCGGCGATGGGCCTGGCGGACGCCTTTTTGGACCGTGAAGCGGTCCTTGAACTTGCTGGGCAGTATGGGGTCGATCTTGCTCTGACGGGGCACGGGGCCGATATCTGCCGAGCAGCGCTGGGCACGATCGACGCTGACGATCCGGCTCCAGAGCCAACGCCTGCCGAGGCGCTTGGCGTATATCTGGCAGCGGTCAGCGTGTCCAATACAAAGCTCGCTCGCTATATGGCATCGGTCATCGAGCGCGGGGGCGAACGGGCGGCCTGCGAAATAGACCCTGTTTCATGGAGGGTGGCCCAGACACTGACGGCTGTTTGCTATGGGGACAACGGGCTTGGGCTTCCTACGAACCTGGCCGTGCCAGAAATAGAGACGTCCCACACCGCACTCGATATGCTGTCCGCGCATATCGAGGTCAAGCGCTGTCTGACCGAGCGGGGAAATGACGGCGGCGTTCTACAGCAGCTCAAAACGAGCAAGGCCTACGACTGCGAGCTCGACATCGCGGGGATTGTTATACGGGCCGATAGCATGCTGGTGGAGCTCTTTGATGGGTCGTTTGCGGGAACCGACGAGCGCGACGACGAGATGACGGTGGTGCGGGAGGCGCTCGACGTACGTGGGCTTAAGGCGATGGCTATCTGGGTGCGCATGGTGTTGGCGGCACGGCGGCTCCTTTCCGGCTTGCCGGTAACCGACGATGCGGCGTTCAACGAGCTCGATCGTTTTGCCGTGCGCATGCGCGACAACCAGATTCAGCTGTTTGGCCTGTTGCTAGAAGGCTGGCAGTCGCTGGCAGAAGGACGGCCGGTTAATGCAAAGTTCCGTGCGGTCCAAGTGCTTAAACTTGCCGAGGAGTCGATTGCGTACATGCGCGATAACGCATTGCTGCTGGAGCGCGCGGCATATCTGCGTAACACCTCGATGGTTTCGGTGCGCGAGGAA
>CABQSP010000055.1:0-11552 GCA_902466855.1 uncultured Collinsella sp.
GATCATGCCGCCGAAGTTGAAAGGCAGATTGCCGCTCTGGCGGGTTTGCAGCGTCGAGCAGTTACGCGGTTTGGTAAAACCGCGTAACTAAATACGTTCCGCGATCTCGCGGATGAGGTAGTCGGTCTTTTCCCAGCCCAGGCACGGGTCGGTGATCGACTTGCCAAAGACGCCGCCGTCGACCGGCTGGTTGCCGTCTTCTAGGTAGGACTCGATCATAAAGCCCTTGACCAGCTTGGAGATGGACTCGTTGCGGCGGCAGCTGTCGAGCACCTCCTTGCAAATGCGATACTGCTCCAGCGGACGCTTGCCCGAGTTGTCGTGGTTGCAGTCGATGACCGCTGCCGGATTGGCATAGCCGGCATGCTCGGTATAGCGTTCGGCCAGGCGTTCCAGGTGTTCGTAGTGGTAGTTGGGGTAGGTGCGACCGTCGAGACCAATGTAGCCACGCATGACGGCGTGTGCGAGCGGGTTGCCGTCGCACTCGACCTCCCAGTTGCGGAAGATGAAGCTCTGGTGCGCCTGGGCGGCGTAAATTGAGTTGAGCATAACGGTGGTAGAGCCGGCAGTGGGATTCTTCATGCCGACGGGTACCGAAATGCCGCTCGACACCAGACGGTGCTCCTGGTTCTCTACCGAGCGTGCGCCCACGGCGACATAGCTCAGCAGGTCAACGAGGTATTGGTAGTTGGACGGATAGAGCATCTCGTCGGCGGTGAAGAAACCCGTTTCCTCAATAACGCGCAGGTGCATATGGCGGATGGCCTTGACGCCCTCGAGCAGGTCGTCGGGAGCCTCGGGGTTGGGGTTGTGCAGCAGGCCCTTGTAGCCGGTGCCCTTGGTGCGCGGCTTGTTGGTGTAGACGCGCGGAATGATGATGAGCTTGTCCTTGACCTCTTCGACGGTCTTGGCCAGTCGGTTCATATACTCGAGCACCGAATCCTCGCGGTCGGCAGAGCACGGGCCGATGATGAGCACCTTACGTGCGTCCTCGCCGGTAAAGACTTTGGCGACCTCGGCGTCAAATGCCTGCTTTTTGGCGGTAAGCTCGGCAGAAAGTGGCATTTCCTCGCGGATCTCCATGGGGATCGGCAGCCTGCGTTTGAATTCCATGGCCATAGGGGTCTCCTCAATCTATAGAAAGAGCAATAAACGTATTGTCGAATGCTCGGCATTATCCGCTGTCGCACGCTAAAGTGCAAGCCCTTGCCACCTCGAAACCTGCCAAAAGGGACAGGTTTATTTTGGCAGGTTTTATATGGGGGAACGTCGGCGGATACCGGGAGGGAGTGGCGTCGCGCGGGAGCCTAAGGCTGTTGTTGCTTCCCCAGGAAACACCCCGTGGGCAAAAAATGCCAAATATGAGTACGGTTGCTAACCTAGTATCATATTGCCTTCGCAAAATAATAGACATAACAGCAAAATATGTTCATTAACACAAACACATATAAGTCCGCTATGGTGCTGTTTGATCTATATAGGGACGCGTGTAAGCCGTGAGAACGGCATTTGGGGCTGTTTTGGCTGTTACTAAAAAGGTAACAGTACTCATATTTGCCATTTTTTGCCCACAGGGCCTCGAAGAGGCTGTCAATCAGGTCCCAGGGAAGGCGTTTCGAGGCCTGCAAAACAAAAACGGGGACGCAGATTGTCCTGCGCCCCCGTTTTCTGGGCATTGCGGTTGTTTGCCGCCGGTTGTTACGCCGCCTCGTCGAACTGCGAGTTGTACAGATCGGCGTAGAAGCCGCCCTGGGCGAGCAACTCGTCGTGCGTGCCCTTCTCGACGATATCGCCGCCGCGGATTACTAGGATCACGTCGGCGTTGCGGATCGTGGACAGGCGGTGCGCGATGACAAAGCTGGTGCGGCCCTGCATCAGCGCATCCATGGCACGCTGGATAAGCTCCTCGGTGCGGGTATCCACGTTGGAGGTCGCCTCGTCCAAAATCAGCGCCGGGCGGTCGGCCAAAATGGCACGGGCGATGGTCACGAGCTGGCGCTGACCCTGCGACAGGTTGGTGCCCTCCTCGTTGATCATAAAGTCGTAACCGCCGGCGAGCGTATGGATAAAGTGGTCGCAGCGTGCGGCGCGTGCAGCGGCTTCGACCTCGGCATCGCTCGCATCGGGACGTCCGTAGCGAATGTTCTCGCGAATGGTGCCGTTGAACAGCCACGTATCCTGCAACACCATGGCAAACTCGCCGCGCAGTGCCGCGCGGTCCCATTCGCGCACGTCGATACCCTCGACGCGCAGCGAGCCGCCGTCCACATCGTAGAAGCGCTGCAGCAGCTTGATGAGCGTGGTCTTGCCGGCGCCGGTGGGGCCGACGATGGCGATGGTCTGGCCGGGCTGCGCCTCGCAGCTAAAGTCGTGGATGATGGTCTTGTCGGGTGTGTAGCCAAACTTGACATGGTCGAACTCCACGTGGCCGGGACGCCTCTCGGGAATCTGCGCGTCGGCCTTCTGCTCCTCCTCGGGCGCGGCCAAGAACTCAAAGACGCGCTCGGTGGCAGCGGCCATCGACTGCATCGTGTTGCTCACGTTGCCCAGCTGCTGCACGGGTTGCGTAAAGTTGCGAACGTACTGGATGAAGCTCTGGATGTCGCCGGGCGTGGCATTGCCGGTCAGCGCGAGCTGCGCGCCCACTACGACAACGCCCACGTAACCCATGTTGCCCACCAGGCTCATAAGCGGCATCATCAGGCCCGACAGGAACTGCGAGCGCCAGCCACTAATAAACAGGCGGTCGTTTTGACGGTCGAACTCCTCGATCGAGGCCTCGGCGCGGTCGAACACCTGAATGACGTTCTGGCCGGCAAAGTCCTCCTCGATAATGCCGTTGACGGTACCCAGGACCTGCTGCTGCTCGCGGAAGTACGGCTGCGAGAAGTGAATCATCACCATCAAGATAATCGCGGCGGCCGGCAGCGTGAGCACGGTGACGCCGGTGAGCGGCAGGCTGATCGAAAGCATCATGATGAGCACGCCGATAATCTGTGTGACGGACGTAATAAGCTGCGTCACGCTCTGGTTGAGCGATTGCCCCAGCGTATCGACGTCGTTGGTGATGCGGCTGAGCACGTCGCCCTTGCTGTGGCCGTTGAAGTAGCTCATTGGAACGACAGCGATCTTGGCGGCGATCTCCTTGCGCATGCGATAGCAGATCTTTTGCGTGACGCCGGTCATGAGCCAGCCCTGGATGAGGCTGCAAACAGAGCTTGCCAGATACAGGCAGAGCAAAAAGCCGAGCGTCTTGGCGATCCAGTCAAAGTCGACGTCGCCGGTGCCGTTGACCTTGGCAACCAGGCCTTCGAACAGTTTGGTGGTAACCTGGCCGAGCACCTTGGGCCCCACAATGTTAAAGATGACCGAGCACACGGCAAAGGCGACGGCAGCAAACACGGCAATCTTGTGCTGGCCGATATAGCCGAGCAGCTGCCTCATGGTGCCTTTAAAGTCCTTGGCCTTTTCGCCGCGGCCCATGCCACCCATACGGCCCATAGGACCGCGCCGGCGGGTGGGCTTGGGAATCTGAGTCTTGGTCTCGTCTGCCATTAGCGCTCGCCTCCTTCCGTGACGGCTGCAATTTCTTCTTGGGTAAGCCCCAGCTCCTCGGCGGAAAGCTGCGACTGTGCGATCTCCAGGTACGCCGGGCAGCTGTGCAGCAGCTCCTCGTGTGTGCCAGTGCCCACCACGTGGCCGTCGTCGAGCACGATAATCTGGTCGGCGTGCATGATGGTCGCGATGCGCTGGGCCACGACCACGAGTGCGGCGTCGGTAACGTTTTTGGCCAGCTCCTCGCGCAGGCGCGCGTCGGTCTTGTAGTCGAGGGCACTAAACGAGTCATCGAACACCACGACCTCGGGCTTTTTGGCCAACGCGCGGGCGATGGCCAGGCGCTGGCGCTGGCCGCCCGAGACATTGGATCCGCCCTGGCTGATGGGGGAGTCGTAGCCGCCCTCGCGCTCGGCGATAAAGTCCTCCGCCTGGGCGACGCGTGCCGCCTGGCGCATATCCTCGTCACTCACCATATCGCCGGCAAACTTGAGGTTGCTCTCGACGGTGCCCGAGAACAGGCGACCCTGCTGCGGGATATAACCAATACGGCGGCGTAGCTCGGAAAGGGTCATGTCACGCACGTCGATGCCGTCGAGCGAAATGCTGCCGCCTGTGACGTCGTACAGGCGCGGAATCAGCTGCACGAGCGTGGACTTGCCCGAGCCCGTGGAGCCAATGATGCCGAGCATCTGACCGGCATGCGTGGTGAAGTTCACGCCGCTGATGACATCGGCGCGGGCATCGGGATACTGGAAGCTCACGTCGCGGAAGGTGAGCTCACCGCGTGACGCGCTGGTCGCGGGCAGTTTGGGCGAGGAGGGGTCGTTGATGCTCGTGGGGCAGGTGATGACCTCTTCCACGCGCTCGGCTGCGACCTCGGCGCGGGGCAGGATGACCGAAACCATGGTGAGGATCATAAACGCCATGACGATCTGCATGGTGTAGGAGATAAACGCCATCATGTTGCCGACCTGCATCACGCCGTCGGACACGCCCTGCGCGCCAAACCAGACGATAAGCACGGTGATGCAGTTCATGACGAGCATCATGAGCGGCATCATAAAGCTCATGGCGCGGTTGGTGTAGAGCTGCGTGGTCATCAGGTCGAGCGAAGCCTTGTCAAAACGCTCGAGCTCATGCTCCTCGCGGTTGAACGAGCGGATAGGCATAAGGCCGTCGAGCAGCTCGCGGGCGGTAAGGTTCACGCGGTCCACAAAGCTCTGCATCTTTTTGAATTTGGGCATAGTGAGGCCCATAAGCACGCCGACGACGGCCGAGACCGCGATGATGGCCACGGCGATGGTCCACTCCAGGCCGGTGTGGTTGGCCAGGACGCGCATGACGGCGACGATGCCCATGACGGGCGCCATCAGACACATGCGGATAAACAGGGTTGCGGCCATCTGAATCTGCTGAATGTCGTTGGTGCAGCGGGTGATGAGCGAGGCCTGGCTAAACTTGCCCACCTCGGCCGGCGAGAAGTGCATAACCTTGTTGAAGGTCTCGCGGCGCAGGTCGCGGGCGATGGAGCAGGCGGTGCGCGAAGCCACGGCACCGGTCAGGATGGTGGCGACCAGCGACACCAGACACAGACCAAACATCGTGGTCGCCATGCGGCCCAGGTAGGCGTTCTGCACGTCGGCGGGGTCGATGCCCTGCGCCTTGTACTCGTCCTGTACATAGCTCACGGCGCGCTGGGTGACGATGGAGCCCGACATGGAGCCCATTTTGTCCGCCATTTCGTTGGCGCCCTCGACGAGCTTGCTTTGGTCTACCAGACCGCCCTCGACACCCAGGCGCAGGCTCTTCATGGTGATCTTGCCGCCGTCGGCGTCGATCTGCTTTTGCATATTCTGCGCCGCTGCGGCCTTCTGCTGCATCTCGGCGAGTTGCTCGGGCGTCATCGCCGCCATCTGCTCGGGCGTGGGCATGGCCTGAGCGGCGCCGCCATCGCTTGCCTCGGTAGATGCGCCGGTCATGTCGCCCATGGAGTTGGCATCGATGCCCTGGTTGAACGAAAGGACGACAGTCTCGGGGAGGCTCATGATGTCGGCAATCTTGCCGCCGTCGGCGCGCTCCTCCTCGGTGCCCTTGTACGTTCGAATGCCGTTATTGTCCGCCTTGCCAAACACGGCCTCCACAGCCTTGGCGTCCTTGGTGCTCATAAAGAGTTCGAGGTCGTCGAGCGATTCGGCGCGGATGGTGTCGGGCACGGGCGACGCGATGCCGCCTTGCTGCACACCCACGTCGACGATGTCGCTCATATAGGTAGGCAGCGCCAGATCGGCGTTGCAGCTGATTACGATAAGTACGATAGCTGCGAACAGTGCCAGGATATGTTTTTTAAAGAGCTTGAGAATCCTCACTCGGCATCTCTCCTTTCTTGATTGCGGTCGATAATTTCGTTGGCACGTCTTAGAAGGCGCACCATCTCCTGGGTATCTGTTTCGCCGAGCTGCTCGAGGAAGGCCGCGGTGCGGTCCTCGAATTCCCGGCGTTTGATTTCGATGACCTGGAATCCCTTGTCGGTCACCGTGACGTGTACGCGACGACGGTCGGTCTTTGAGTGCTCGCGCTCGACCCAACCCTTGGCCTCGAGGGCGCGCAGGATATTGGCGATACGGGCGCTCGAGACCCAGGCACGATCGGCGAGTTCGCTCGGCGTGAGCGAGCCGCCGGCGCGCATGAGGGCGCGCATGACGGCCATCTCGCCACCCAGAGCCTGGTCGACAAAGCGCGAAACGCGCTGGTGCATGCTGCCAAACTCGGTAAAGAGCTGACGCCCAAGCTCATGGAAATCGGTATCTTCCACCGAAAACCCCTAACACTAGAAACTATTTTCGGTGGAAGATGATACCCCCATACGCGGGCCTCATACAGTGGGCAATATTAAGAGCTCATTAAGACTTAAAATCATTCAATTGCTGAAGCGTTTCAAAGAACTATTATGCACGCGGTTAGGCGAGGGGTTGTCACCACCATGACGACTGGGACTCATATAATCGCCACGTGCGATGCTCCAACTTCCCGCAAGGAGACACCTAAATTAAAGGGGGATGGAGTCATGGCATTTGACTTCACGGGCAAGACTGCGATTGTCACGGGCGGCACTCAGGGCATTGGCCTCGAGATCGCCAAGGGCATCGTCGCGGGCGGCGGACATGTCGCGCTCATCGCAAGGAACGCTGCTAAGGGCGAGGCCGCTGTGGCCGAGCTTGGCGAGGGCAACAAGTTCTATCAGCTCGATGTCGCCGATGCGCCCAAGGCGCGCGAGACCGTCGAGCAGATTTTTACGGACCTGCCGCAAACCAACATCCTGATCAACTGCGCTGGCGTCATCAGCACCAAGAAGTTCGACGAGATCGACGACACCGAGTGGCGTCGCACCATCGACATCAACCTCAACGGTACCTTCACTATGATGAACGCCGTGTACCCGCACTTTAAGGCGGCCCATGCCGGCACTATCGTCAACGTGAGTTCCGTTGCGGGCAAGATCGGTGGCGGCCTGCTCGGCACCGCTGCCTACGCCAGCTCCAAGGCCGGTGTTAACGGTCTAACCAAGGCAGTCGCCAAGGAAGGCGGCAAGTTTGGCGTCCGCTGCAACGCCGTGTGCCCGTCGCTTACCCTTACCGATATGACCTCGATTCTCTCTGACGAGAACTCTCAGCGCATCATCAACGGTATTCCTCTGGGCCGCGCCGCCCAGGCCAGCGAGCCTGCGCAGATGGTGCTGTTCTTCGCTTCCGACCTCGCCAGCTTCGTGAACGGCGAGATCGGTGACTGCGACGGCGGCATCGTCCTGGACGGGTAATACCCCGCGATGATTATTCGGCGACGGCTCCTGCGACTCGGGACCGTCGCCTTCTTTCTGACATAGGCGCGTGCGGCTACGATTCGCATGCATCCAAAGGAGATATATATGAGTGAATCGACTGCGGTGGAGGCGCCGGCGGCAAAGGAGCCGTTCTTTAAGATGTCCTCCATCCCGGGCGCCAATATTTTGGTGCCGCTTCTGTTGGGCTGCCTGCTCAACACGCTATTCCCCGACCTGTTCAAAACGCTCGGCAGCTTTACGCTTGGCATGACCCAGCAGGGTGCAGGCCCGCTCGTGGGCGCCTTTTTGCTCATCGTCGGTACGACGATTTCGTTTAAGAGTGCTCCTGCCGCCGCTGCCCGCGGCGCCATCATCATCGCCGTCAAGCAGATCGTGGTCGTTGCCGTGTCGCTGCTCATCCTTTATGTGTTCAACGACAACCTGTTTGGTATCTCTGCCATGGTGATGCTGGCGGCTTGCACAGGTGCCAACAACGCTATGTACGCTGGGCTGATGGGCACCATGGGCAACGAGGCCGAGCGTGGCGCCGTCGCCATCACCACGCTCGTTGTCGGCCCTCCGGTCACGATGATCGTGCTCGGCGCTGCCGGTCAGGCTCCGATCGGCTGGTCGCTCGTGGGCGCCATCCTTCCGATTGTCGTTGGCATTATCCTGGGCAACCTGTTCCCCAGCTTTAAGAAGATGATGGCACCGGCACTTTCCGCCATCATCGTGCTCGTCTTCTTTGCCATGGGCTCGACCATGACCTTTGGCCAGCTCATTAATGGCGGTCTTCCCGGTATTCTGCTCGGCGTGATCTGCTCGGTGGTCTTTGCAATTCCCGTTATCGCGGTCGATAAGCTCACGGGCGGTACGGGTGTCGCAGGTGCGGCCATTTCGAGCTGCGCCGGAGCCAATGTGGCCACGCCTGCTGCCATGGCAAGCGTCAACGAGGCCTTGTACGGCGGTGCGGTGCTCGCGACGGCCACGGCACAGGTTGCAGCGTGCGCAATCGTGACGGCTATTTTGACCCCGCTGGTCACCAGCTGGTGCTACAAGCATTTTGAGGGCCAGGGCAACGGCGATAGCAAGGCAACGACCGACAAGGCCGCCGCAGCCGCCTAATGCCAAGCGGCAATCAAAGCTAAAAACTAGCTACGCCACAGGGCGGCCACGGGGGATCCCGTGGCCGCCCTGCAGTTTCTGTAGGGTCTCTGAGACACTTTACCCTGCTAAAGCTGGCATAACACCTAGAGCGAACGTCGTACAAAGGCAAGGAAAAATAACATACAAATCGGTGAACGGTAGTTGTTTGCGCTCGCATTTCCTGCGGGTTTGTAAAAAACGCCCTTATGATATAAAAAAAGAAACATATAACAGCCCGGATGGAGAGGGTCGCTATGTTATCCTTCTCAGACGGGTGAAATCTTGGGTTTTGGGTTGTAGTTCCAAGGTGGACAAACGTTTTCTCTGCACCAGCGTGTGGTGAAGAACGGAAGAAGCCGGTAGTGCAAGCCGAACATTCAAGAATTCAATAAGCAGCGGTGTGAGAGAGCGCCGCATTACACGTAACTAGGAGCGTGGTTACACAATGCAGGAGGCATGGGAAGGCTTCAAGGAAGGCATCTGGACGGGAGAAGTTGACGTCCGAGACTTCATCCAGAAGAACTACACCCCCTACGAGGGCGACGAGTCGTTCCTCGTCGGTCCGACCGAGCGTACCAAGGAGCTGTGGGGCGAGGTTCTCGACCTGCTGCTTAAGGAGCGCGAGCAGGGCGGTGTCCTCGATATGGACACCAAGATCGTCACGGGTATCGTGAGCCACCCCGCTGGCTACATCGATAACGCCCACCGCGAGAAGGAGACCATCGTCGGTCTCCAGACTGACAAGCCGCTCAAGCGCGCGCTGCACGTCAACGGTGGTATTCGCATCGCTTGCCAGGCTGCCAGCCAGCACGGCTATAAGGTCGACGAGAACGTTGTCGAGCGCTACACCTTCGAGCGTAAGACCCACAACGCTGGCGTCTTCGATGTTTACACCCCCGAGATGCGTGCTTGCCGCTCGGCTCACATCATCACCGGTCTGCCCGATGGCTATGGCCGCGGCCGCATCATCGGCGACTACCGTCGTGTTGCCCTGTACGGCGTCGACTACCTGATCAAGGACAAGGAGGCCCAGAAGGCTTCCACCCCGACGGTCATGACCGCTGACAACATCCGCGATCGTGAGGAGCTGCAGGAGCAGATCCGCGCCCTCGGCGAGCTCAAGATGATGGCCGAGACCTATGGTTTCGACATTTCCAACCCTGCTACCAACACGCAGGAGGCCATCCAGTGGATGTACTTCGCCTACCTTGCTGCCGTCAAGGAGCAGAACGGCGCTGCCATGTCCATCGGCCGTACCTCTACGTTCATCGACATCTACGCTGAGCGCGACCTTGCCAACGGTACCTTCACCGAGGAGCAGATCCAGGAGTTCGTGGATCACTTCATCATGAAGCTCCGCATGGTCAAGTTTGCCCGTACCCCCGAGTACCAGGCCCTGTTTACCGGCGACCCGCAGTGGGTCACCGAGTCCATCGGCGGCATGGGTGTTGACGGCCGTACGCTCGTTACCAAGATGAGCTACCGCTACCTGCACACGCTCGAGAACATGGGCACCAGCCCCGAGCCCAACATGACCGTTCTGTGGTCGACCCGTCTGCCCGAGAACTTCAAGAAGTTCTGCGCCAAGACTTCTGTCGCCAGCTCCTCGATCCAGTACGAGAACGACGACCTCATGCGCGTCTATCATGGCGACGACTACGGCATCGCCTGCTGCGTGTCCTCCATGCGCATCGGCAAGGAGATGCAGTTCTTCGGCGCTCGCGCCAACCTGGCCAAGTGCCTGCTGTACGCACTCAACGGCGGTGTTGACGAGGTCTCCAAGAAGCAGGTCGGCCCCAAGTATCGCGCCGTCGAGGGCGATACGCTCGATTACGACGACGTTGTGGCCAAGTACAACGACATGATGAAGTGGCTCGCTGGCGTGTACGTCAACTCGCTGAACATCATTCACTACATGCACGACAAGTATTGCTACGAGCGCATCCAGATGGCTCTGCACGACAAGCACGTGCACCGCTGGTTCGCTACGGGCATCGCTGGCCTTTCCGTCGTGGCTGACTCCCTGTCCGCCATCAAGTACGCCAAGGTCCACCCCGTCCGTGATGAGAACGGCATCATCGTCGACTTCGAGACCGAGGGCGAGTTCCCCAAGTACGGTAACGACGACGACCGCGTCGACCAGATCGCTCACGACGTTGTGCACCAGTTCATGGAGTACATCCGCATGAACGACACCTACCGCAACTCCGTGCCCACGACCTCGGTTCTGACCATTACCTCCAACGTCGTGTACGGTAAGAAGACCGGCTCCACGCCCGACGGCCGCAAGGCTGGCCAGCCGTTCGCCCCGGGTGCTAACCCCATGCACAAGCGCGATAGCCACGGCGCCATCGCTTCGCTGTCTTCGGTTTCCAAGCTCCCGTTCCGCGATGCTCAGGACGGCATCTCCAACACCTTCTCCATCATCCCGAGTGCGCTCGGCAAGGAGGATCAGGTGTTCTTTGGCGATATCGACCTTGATCAGCTGGGCGAGTAACTATTGTTAGTGCTATACTAACAATAACGATTACTGATTAGTGCGCCGGTTTCGGCCGGCGCCTATCGATCGAAGGAGACACATTATGAAGGTTTCTGAAGTTTCCGAGACTCAGGCCGATAACCTGGTCCACATGCTCGACGCTTACGCCGAGAAGGGTGGTCACCACCTGAACATCAACGTCTTCAACCGTGAGACGCTGCTCGACGCTCAGGCTCACCCCGAGAAGTATCCGCAGCTGACCATCCGCGTTTCCGGCTACGCCGTGAACTTCCACACGCTCACCAAGGAGCAGCAGGACGAGGTCATTGCGCGTACCTTCCACGACAAGTTCTAAAGGGACTCAACTCCCACCGGAGACCCGGTAAGGCCTACGCACTTTGCCTCTCAAACGTCCTCGCCGCTTCGCGGCTGCGGAATGTTTGCGAGACAAAGTGCTCCCGGCCTTGCCGGGTCTCCTGCGTTGTCGTCCTTTAGGGAACCACGCTAAATTAAATTGGTGTCCTCGGACATGCAAAGAGGCTCGCTGCGCAC
>CABQSP010000056.1:0-11334 GCA_902466855.1 uncultured Collinsella sp.
ACGGCCGATAAAGCGCACTGCGGGGCCGACAGCATTGATCATAAAGTCGGCCTTGGTGCTCACACGAGCCAGTTCCTTCGAAGCCTCGTGCACCTCAGCGGAGCTCTGACGTTCGCGGTTAAACGCGCGGATCACCAGACGGCCCGAATAGCCTTCCTCGACCGCACTCGTAATCTTGGACACCCACTCCTGGCGCTCGCCCGTCACATCGTGTGTGCGGCGCGAGACGACCTTCGTCACCAGCAGCGACAGTGCCGTAAAGAACAGAAAGACGAGCGTAAGCTGCACGCTGAACACGAACATCACGCTCACAGCACCAACAACCGTGCCGATCGACACGAGCAGCTGCAGCAATCCGCGCTGCATGCTCTCGGACATCTTGTCCAGGTCGTTGGTCGCACGGCTGACGACCTCGCCGGGACGATGCGCGTCAAAGAAGGCAAGCGGCAGACGGTTGAGCTTTTGTGCGATGCGGTTGCGTAGGCGCAGGTTGAGGCGCTCGGCAACGCTCGACATCAAAAAGCTCTGGAGCGCATAGAACGAGGCAGCGGCAGTCCAGATCATAAAGTAGACGAAAATGGTCTTGCCGCAGTTCTCCCAGGTGATGTTGAAGGTGGTATCGTTGGCAAACGCCACCTGAATGTGGCCCCACAGCTCATCGATCACACGGGCGCTATATGCCGGCGCAGCGGTGTTAAAGATGACATAGAACACAATGCTCGCGAACACGATATAGAAGCGCCAATGGTCGCCGGCAGCCTCGCTCCACAGGCGGCGCACCGTCGCCCAGGTGTCGCGGGGTTTCTCGTCCTCGTCCTCGTCGTCCACATCGCGCATGCGCTCTGCCTCAGCGCGGGCGCGCTCGTCCTCGGCGCGCTCGTTTTCCTCGTAGAGCGCTTGGCGGCGAGCCTCGCGCTTGGCGGCGTCATCCAGCTCGGTCGACGCGGCAGCCGTTTCCTCGACCAGTCCCGCGGCAGCGGCGTCATCAACGCCGCCCTGCTTCTTGAGCTCCCCGGTCATGCTACTCACCTCCCTTCATCTGCGATTCCGCGATAGCGCGGTACACCTCGCAGGTTTCCATAAGCTCGCCATGCGTGCCCAAGCCCACGACCTCGCCGTCCTTGAGCACAACAATCTGGTCGGCGTGCAAGATCGTCGAGATGCGCTGCGCGATGATGAGCACCGCAGCGTCACGCGTCTCATCTTGCAACGCATGGCGCAGGGCCGCATCGGTCTTAAAGTCCAGAGCAGAAAAACTATCGTCGAAGATATATAGATCGGCATGCTTCATGAGCGCACGGGCGATTGCCAAACGCTGGCGCTGGCCGCCCGAAAAGTTCGTACCGCCCTGGGCAACCGGGGTATCGAGCCCCTGCGGTTGGTCGAGTACAAAGGTGCTCTGGGCAACCTGGAGCGCATGAAGCATGTCGCCCTCGGTCGCGCCTTCGTTACCAAAGCGAAGGTTGCTCGCCACCGTGCCCGAGAACAGCCACGCCTTCTGCGGCACATAGGCAATGCGCCCGCGGATTTCATCTTGCGTAAGCTCGCGCAGGTCCACACCATTCAGGCGAATGGAGCCCTTGGTGGCATCGTGGAAACGCAGCAGAAGCTTTGCCACCGTCGATTTGCCCGAGCCTGTTGAGCCAACGATCGCAGTCGTCTGACCGCGACGGCAGGCAAAGCTCAGGTCGCACAGGGTGTCCTCGTCGGCATCGTCAAAGCGAAACGACATGTGGTCGAACACGGCCACCGCATCGGCTTCGTCTTGGGGCTCGCGCGCCCCGTCATCCAGCGTGCGCTCGCCATCGACGATGCTCGGCTCAATCTCCAACACCTGCTGCGCACGGTTCAGGCACGCGGCAGCACGCGGAAGCGTCAGCACCACCATCTGGGCCATCATCACAAAGAACAGGATCAGAATTGCATACTCCAGCACCGCCGAGATACTCGCAATCTGCATGGCGTGGGCGCCTACGCGGTTGCCGCCCACCCACAGCACCGCCACCTCGGCGATGTTCATCAAAAAGAAGCTTGAGCTGTCGAGGCCCACAAACAGGTGGTTGACCTTGATGGCGTTGGCGGCGTAATCGCTAAACACCTCGTCTAGGCGTTGCTCCTCATGGCGTTCCTTGTTAAACGCACGGATGACGCGCACGCCCACGATGTTTTCGCGCAGCACCACGTTCATGCGGTCGATAAAGCTCTGCAAGCGCATAAAGATCGGAGCCGCGTTGGCAACCGTAAAGACCGCCGCCACCAGCACAATCGCAACGACTACGCCCAGCAGCGTGCCCATGGCAGGATCGATAAACCAGGCGAAGATGATGCCCGCCACAGCCAAGAACGGCACCGGCAGCACCAGCTGAATGGTCTGCAGAATCGCCTGCTGAATCACGTTGATGTCGTTGAGCGAGCGCGTGATCATCGATCCGGTGCCAAAGCGCTCAAAATCGCTGGCCGCGAGCTCGAGCGATTTGTCGTACACGGCATTGCGGATATCGCAAGCCACGTTGGCGGCCAGGCGCGCCGAAAGATAGCAGCCCAGCACCGTGCCGCCGCTAGCCATGCTGGTCGCGATAAACATGTATAGGCCGTTGCGTAAAATGTAGTCGACATCGCCCGTGGTAATACCGGTGTTGACCATGTTCGCCAGCATCGTGGGAACCAACAGCGTACCGACGTTATCCACCAGCAGCACCAGCAGCGTCACTGCGACAAGCCCTCGATATGGCTTCAAAAACCTCATTAACAGTCGCACGACTCCCCCTCACCTTGATTCTCGGCTTGGCTCTCGGCAGCGATATGCTGCTTAAAGGCATCGCACTCATCGCCGAGCACCTGAGAGAATTTGCCGATCAAGCGCATAATCTCGCGCTGCTCACATGGCTCAAGCGCGCCAAAGGCTCGCTGCTCGGCCTTGAGTGCCGGCAGCGCATAACGCTCGGCAAATCGCCTGCCCTCTTCGGTCAGGCTCACAACCTTGTTCTTACGACTGCCTTCGGCAAACTCCAACGTTGCGAAGCCCCGCGCCGTCAAGGTTTTAATTGCCGAGTTGATGGTCTGCTTGCTGTAGAACCATTCGCTTGTCAGACGGCTTACGGCAATACTGCCGCCCGCCGTGCTGGTATCGACGAGCATCCAGTAAGCGCAGTCCGAAAGGCCGCAGGCACGCGAGAACTCCGAATAGATATGGTCGAGTCCATTGAGCAACCGGTCGAAGTCGACCAGTTTAACCGCACCATTCATCTATCCCACCATTCAATTGTCCGATTTTTGACCAATTTTATGTCTCTAGATTAGTCCGAGTTTTGACTATCGGATCGCGTCGAAAATGTTGGTGTAAGGGTGACACCCTAGCGCTCGTTTAACGAAGAACGGCCTTCGTCCTAGAATCTGAAATCACCACAACAACAGGTTCTAGGAAAGGACGAAGACCGCTATGGAAATCTTATCAGACCCGACGCCGGACATGCTCGCTATGCCCCGTTTCGACGACGGCGCCATCGATATGCAGGAGCTGCTTCGCAGACTCGCCGAGCAGGTCGTGAACGCCGTGATGGACGCCGAGGCCGACCAGCTCTGCGGTGGCGGGGCGAACAGCCGAAACGGCTACCGCGAGAGGTCGCTCGCCACCTGCGTCGGCACGCTGACGCTGCGCATCCCCAAGCTGCGCTCCGGCAGCTTCTTCCCGGAGGACGTGCTCGAGCGCTACCAGCGCGTCGACCGCGCCCTCGTTGCCGCCGTCGCCGAGATGTACGCCACGGGCACGAGCACCCGCAAGGTGCAGAGGGTGGCCGAGAAGATGGGCGTCTCCAGGCTCTCGAAGGACCAGGTGAGCGCAATCGCCTCGAGCCTGGACGCAGACATCGAGGATCTGTGCGGAAGGCCGCTCGACGGCTCGCCGGTGCCCTACGTCTGGCTCGACGCGACCTACGTCAAGTGCCGCCGCGAGGGGCGCGTCGCCTCCACCGCCGTGGTCACCGCCATCGGCTGCGATGCGGGCGGCTGGAGGCGCGTCCTTGGCGTCGACGTGGTCGACACCGAGTCCTACGACTCGTGGCTCGCCTTCCTGCGGGCTATCCGCTCGCGCGGGGCGGCGGGCGTGCGGCTCGTCGTCTCGGACGCCCACCCGGGGCTCGTCCGGGCGCTCGGCGAGGTCTTCCAGGGCGCCGCGTGGCAGCGCTGCGCGGTCCACCTCATGCGCGACTGCATGCGCGAGGCCGGCTCCTGGCAGCTCAGGCGCCGCGTGGGCAGGATCGTGTCGCAGGTGTTCCGCGGGCGCGACGCCGCCACCGTGACGGCCATGTACCACGCGGCGTGCGACATGCTGGCGGGGTGCTGCCCCAGGGCGGCGGCGGTGCTGGAGGAGGCCGAGCCCGACGCGCTGGCCTACCTCGACTTCCCGCCGACCCACTGGAAGCGCCTGCGCACCAACAACGTGCAGGAGAGGACCAACCGAGAGATAAAGCGCAGGTCGCGCGTCGTGCAGGTGTTCCCCTCCACGGGCTCGCTGGTGCGGCTCGCGGGCGCGGTCATGTGCGAGCAGGACGAGATATGGCAGGAGTCCAGGTACTTCTCGGAGGCGAGGATGAACGAGCTCTACGACGACGGTCGCACCCGGGGGATCGACGGTCCCGTCGATTGGGCGCGGCTCGAGGCGGAGGCAAGGAAGATGCTCGAGTCCGGCCTCGAGCTTGCGGACAGGGTCGAGGCGGCATAGGATATCAACCGTATTCCAGATTCCAGGACGCCGGGCCGACTCACTTCGGATCGGGCGCTACACCAACTTTCTCGACACTACCGACTATCGTCAACAGGCTCTCCGCGAATGCGTGCATTTTTATGGCCTATCGGCAGAAAAAGACCGCCGGCGCGGGGGTGGCGCCAGCGGTCACGTGAAAATCGGGTTTTATTGCCTGTTAAGCGGCGACGGCCTCATAGACCGTAGCGCCCGAGAAGCTGTCATGCAGGCTCTTGCCGGCAATCCACGGCAGCTCGACGACCTCGCAGACCGTGTTGACCAGCTCGGAGCAGTCAGTAAAGTGGCCCTTGTCGTTGAGGGCCTCGCAATCCTGAACACGCCAATAGCCATCGGTGTGCGTGATGTAGTACTCGTGATCGTTGATCGACACGAAAGCGCGCGTCTTGGAACGCAGCAGCTTCAGAAATCCTTCGAAATCGGTCTCGACGACATCTCCAGCCTGGAACATGATGTTACCTCCTGGCCCGGCGCCACCACGGCGCATTGATAAACGTTGGTACTCCTTTAGTAAAACCTTTATCAGAGGTTATGCGTTCGTCATTTAGGCAAGTGGTAAAAAACCGCAGGGTAGACGGGATAAAACGTTTAACCATCCCATTTGTTTGTCACATTCTGAAGGTACTTTTATGCAAACCTACTTTGCCAATTGGAATCTATCCTTTTGGCCGGGCAATTGACCGTCTATCGTTTGAGCCCGACGGGTATGAACGGGGCATCTGCAACGCCACCGCAAGGAGACACCATGGAGACTATCGAAGCACTCATTCACCGCCGCAGCTGCCGCAACTACAGCGATCGTCCCGTCGAGGCCGAAAAGCTTGCACGTATTATCGAAGCCGGCCAATATGCACCGAGCGGCATGGGCCGCCAGCCGGTGACGTTTGTCGCCGTCACCGACCCCGCGACCGTCGAGCGTCTCTCACAGCTCAACGCCCAGGTCATGGGCAGCAACAGCGACCCCTTCTATGGCGCCAAGACCGTTGTGGTGGTGCTGGTTGACCGCAGCGTGCCCACACATCTGGAAGACGGCTCGCTCGCCATGGGCAACTTGCTCAACGCCGCCTATGCACTGGGTGTCGATTCGTGCTGGATTCACCGCGCGCATGAGGTCTTTGACTCGCCCGAGGGCCTGGAGCTGCTGGCCAGCTGGGGCCTGCCCGCCGACGGCAGCCTGCGCGGTGTCGGTAACTGCATTCTTGGCTACGCCGAGGACACGCTACCCGAGGCAAAGCCGCGCCGCGACAACGTGGTGTACGTTAGGTAGCGCAGGAGTGTCCCAAACTGCCGGCAGAAAAGGAACGTCCCCTTCTGCCGGCAAGCTATGTTGATATTTGAGTTGTCGTCGCTTCGCTTGTCTGGGTCGTTTCGGCGTCGTCGCCTTGCTTGTCTTCGTCCTTTTGCGCATCGGCGATGGTGGAGGCCGCCGCAACGATACCGCGCTGGGGCGCGACACCCGTCTGGGTCTGAGCGCCCTCGATAACTTCTGTGCCTGCATGCGCGAGCTCGGGCGATTTAAACACTGCGTCCAAGTTGGCGCCACCGCCGGCATATCCGAGCGCAGCGAGCGCGATGACGATCACTGCAACGGCGGCCACGATCGGCACGTAGCGATGCCAGCCGGCGGGATTGAGCCCGCTGCGGCGAGCCGCCCCGCGGCTGATGTAACCGAGCGTTCCGTCGTGCTTGAGCTTTGAGCCCACCACGCGTTTGCGGCCCCACAGCGAGGACTCTGCCTGCATTGCCAAGCGGGCGCTTGCCGAAGGATAGCCGTATTTAGTGCGCTTGAACGAGCCATCAAACCCCGAGGCGTGTTTGCCCCACGTCACCGATGTCGTGCGTCGGTTAACCGGCGCGGCGCTCCGCCTTCTGCGGCTCGGTTTTGAAGTCTCAGCCATATGCCCTCGCACGCCGTAACCAAATCGAAACAATAACGCTTTGGACTGTAGCACACGCGTCGCGCGCGGTCACGGGCGCCTCGCTCAACGGTCATCGTCCTTCAGCAAGCGCCACAGCGTTGTACGGCTTATGCCCAGCACCTCCGCCGCACGGGTTCGGTTGCCGTGGAGATGGTCTACAACCAGATGCGCGATATCTCGCTCGGTATCGGCCAGCGGTCGCAGGATATACAGGTCGCTTTCGAGCGTCGGGGCGCCAAAGGTTGCGGTCTTAATCACGTCCTCTTGGGCGAGCACTTCCTCCGCCACAGCGCGGTCCACCGTGCCCGCCCCCACCAATATATACAGTCGTTCCGAGACCTCGCGGAGCTGCAGATAATTGCGCGGCCAGCGGTAAGCATCGAGCGTCTTCGTCGCCGCGGCAGACAGCGTGGGCGCTGCCGTCCCAAATGCATCAGCGAGATATTCCAAATAGCGCGCAACCTTCGTCGACGCGGCTCCCTGCTCGGCGATTGCCGGCGCCACGCTCACCGCACAGGCGAAGCGCTCGGTCACAAAGGCGGCTTGATCACTTTCGCTGCCGCCCGGCATGTCATTCGCCGTCAGCACCACATGGCAGCGCGTCGCCAACGCGGTGTCGGCCATCGTGGAAACGAGCTCGCGGAGGCGCTGGGGGCCAACCGCGTTCCAGCCCTCAATGCAAAGGGTCAGCCCCGTTTGGAACAGCGGCGATTCGGAGCTTTTGAGCATATGGCGCCAACCGCGATCGGTGAGTTCATCGAGCGCAACGGAAACAAAGGGCTGATCGGCAAAAGGACCGTCCAGATAGAGGCGCTTGGCGATCTCGACCTGACCCGCTCCCAGCTCACCCTCGAGCATAAGGGGCACACCGCGCGCGTAGCTCTCGGCAACTGGTGCAGCCACCGCAGCGGCACCCTCAACGATGCCGTACGCGCTCGATTCGTAGCGGGCCTCAACTTCGTCGGCGTTGAGCCACTCGATGCCCGCATGCGCCGCGGCACCGCGTACCTCGCGGACCACGACGACCCAAAGGCCCCCGCCCTCTTTGTCGGTGGGGCGAACGGTCAGGCTCAGGCGCGTACCCGCACGCCCCATAACCAGACGCGCGCCGTCTCCTATACGGTCGAGGCGCTCAGCGACAAAAGCCGCCACATCCCGCTCGAGCGCCGTGTCATTCATGGTCGAGATCGCGACGTCCCCACGCGCATCGATTGCCAATGCCGATGCCCCGGCAGCAGCCAGGGCATCGGTCAAGATGTTCAGCTTGGCATCGCTATCCATGATTTGCCCCTGTCCGCGGCGACGTGCAACCGCCGACGGTCGCACGACCGAGTGTTTCAAAATTGAACGATATTGCTCACCAAACACTATAGGGCAGAAAGCGCCGTCCTGCGAGTATAGGTGTTGCCCCGCATCGCCATCCTGGCGGGGCGATAAGAGCTCTTCGGGACTTATAAACCTGCGGACAAGCCATACCCGCAAGAGCTCCTATCGCTCCACCGTGAGAATGCGCTCACCAGCACGCAGCACGCAAATAAGCTACTTCTCTACCAGATTCCCAGTACGTGTTGCATTCCCAAACTCATGCACGCAATGCCAATCCAGCAGCAAAAGCCCAATGCGATGGGCTTGCCGCCCTTTTTGACCAGCTCGACGATATCGGTATTAAAACCAATAGCCGCCATGGCCATCACAATAAAGAATTTCGACAGCTCCTTGATGGGCGCCGTGATGGACACGGGAAGCTGAAACACCGTGGTGATCACGCTCGCCAGCACAAAGAACAGCACAAACATGGGAAACGCGCGTTTAAGGGAGAACGTGCTTTTGGCGTCGCCGCCGGCCTTGCGCGCCAGATGCATCTGCCAGCATGCGAGGACCAACGTGATGGGAATAATGGCCAGCGTCCTGGTGAGCTTGACCACCGTGGCGCTCTCGAGCACATTGGCGCCGGGATGCATGCTGTCCCAGGCACTCGCCGCAGCCGTCACGGACGAGGTGTCGTTGATGGCGGTGCCGGCAAACAGGCCAAAGCCCTCGTTGGTCAGCCCGAGCATGCCGCCGAGCGTCGGAAATACGAGCGCCGCGATAACGTTAAACAGGAAGATGACCGAAATGGCCTGGGCAATCTCGTGATCGTCGGCGTCGATGACGGGCGCGGTCGCAGCGATGGCCGAACCGCCGCAAATCGACGAACCCACACCTACAAGCGTCGCGATCTTGCCCGGCACGTTCATAACGCGGCAGAGCACAAAGGCGATGACAAGCGAAGTCGAGATCGTCGCCACGATAATCGGCAGCGACTGGGCGCCCTTGGACAGAATCTGGGAGAGGTTCATGCCAAAGCCAAGCAGGATAACCGCGTACTGCAAGACTTTTTTGGACGTATAGGTGACTCCGGCGGCGAGCTGTTCGCGACGATTCTTGGGAAAGACGAGCGCCAGGACCATGCCAAAGAGGATGGCAAATACCGGACCGCCGACCACCTCAATTTGTTTGCCGAGCAACGTCGCGGGAATGGCGATGATCAGGCAGAACAAGACGCCCTTCCAGCGCTCGCGAACGATATTTGCCAGTTGCATATGGGATTCCTTCTTTCTATTTCACGTTTGCGACGGCTTATGATACGGCAACATTGAGCGCAGCCTTGCGCAAACACAGACTAAGATGCCGCAATAGTTCTCAGGCAACAGCCGAATTGCCCACCGCGTAGAGCTGATTCGCGGCATAATTAACAACTGACATATGAGTTTGATAGAACAGTTGCGAGGCGCTATGGAAGAATCGATGCACGTCGGCGAGCAGGAAACGAGCCTACAGGACCAGTCCTACCACACCATTCGACGCAAAATCGTCTACCTGGACTACAAGCCGGGCGAAAAGCTGGGCGTCAAGCAACTTTGCGACGACCTGGATATGGGGCGCACCCCTGTGCGCGAGGCTTTGGTTCGCTTGGCGCAGGAAGGCCTGGTGCGCACCGTGCCCCAAAGCGGCACCTACGTCTCACCCATCAACCTCACCCTTGCCGAGAGTGCCTGTTATATCCGCGAGCATCTGGAAAAGCAGGTGATCGTGGAGTGCTGTGCGCGCGCCACCTCGGCAGGCATCGAGCAGCTCGACCGAGCCATCGCGCTGCAGGAAAAGGCCATGGCCGATGAGGATCGCATCGGCTTCTTTTTGAGCGACAACCTCATGCATCACATGATTTTTAGCATCGCATGTCGCAGCACCGTGTGGTCGTGGCTCGAAGAGACCAATGCCGACCTGGAACGCTTCCGCTGGCTGCGCGCCGCCACGCAGGTTCTCGACAATCAGGACATCGTGAACGAGCACAAGCAGATTCGCCGCGCTATCGCCGGTCGCGACCCCATCGAAGCGAGCTTTTTGGTCAGCAAGCACCTGCATATGATGTTCCGCAACCAAACCGAGGTTCTGGACCAGTTCCCCGAGTACTTCGAGACCAGCAAGCTCCGCTAACCTGCCAAAAAGGGACAGGTTTATTTTGGCAGGTTTTATCTGGGCAAATGCAACAAGGCCCGGCTCCGCTGCAACGGAGCCGGGCCTTGGTCGCTAGAACGGCGGAACCAACTACTCTACCGTGACGCTCTTGGCGAGGTTTCGGGGCTGGTCAACGTCGCAACCGCGCAGGATGGCCACCTCGCGGGCGAGCAACTGCAGCGGGACGCTCGCCGTGATGGGGCTGAACACGTCGCGGACTGCTGGTACGCGGATGATGCAGTCGGCGATCTTGTTGATCTCCTCGTCGCCCTCGGTGGCAACGACGATGACCTTGGCACCGCGCGCCTTGCACTCCATAAGGTTCGACACGGTCTTGTCGTAGGTGGCACTCTTGGTGGCCACAGCGATGACAGGGAAGCCCGGGTCGATCAGGGCGATGGGGCCGTGCTTCATCTCACCGGCGGCGTAGGCCTCGGCGTGCAGGTAGCTGACCTCTTTGAGCTTGAGCGCGCCCTCGTAGGAAATAGCGGCACCCATGCCACGGCCCACGAACAGCGCCGACTGCGCGTCCTTGCACAGCAGGGCGGCCTCATGCACGGCCTCGGTTTGGGTATCCAAAATCCACTGGATCTGCTCGGCCGTATCGGAAAGCTCACGGAACAGCATGCGCGCCTGCTTGGTGGTCAGACGGTACTTGACCTGCGCCAACAGCAAAGCCAGCAGCGTCAGGCTCACAACCTGGCCGATGAAGCTCTTGGTCGAGGCGACCGCGATCTCCTTGTTGGCCTTGGTGTAGATGACGCCGTCGCTCTCACGCGCCACGGGGCTGCCCACCACGTTGGTGATGCCGAAGACCTTGGCGCCCTTGATGCGCGCGTCGCGAATGGCAGCAAGGGTATCGGCCGTCTCGCCCGACTGGGACACGGCAACGACGAGCGTCGTCGGCGTGATGATGGGATTGCGATAGCGGAACTCGCTGGCAGCCTCAACCTCGGTGGGAATGCGAGCCCAGCCCTCAATAAGGTTCTTTGCGATGAGGCCGGCGTGATAGCTGGTGCCGCAGGCGATCACGTAGACACGGTCGATGTCGTTGAGCTCTTCGAGGGACAGGCCCAGCTCGTCGATATCGAGCTCGCCGGCAGGCGTCATACGGCCAACCAGCGTGTCGCGCACGACGCGCGGCTGCTCGTGGATCTC
>CABQSP010000057.1:0-10973 GCA_902466855.1 uncultured Collinsella sp.
AAGCTTTTCGTAGATTCCGCACGAGCCGAAGAGCACTTAATGTGCTCTTCGTGCGAGCCCAGGACCTGACCGAGCGAAAAGCTTGCGCCTGGCCTTTGGCGGCGCGACCGAGATGGTGGAATTGTGTGCAGCCAGTGTTGCCGTTGACCGACGCCGGGGTCCCCGCCATAATACTTTCGGTTCACGCACGAATCCGCTGCCAGAGACAGCCGGCGCAAAGGGGCATTGCCCGCGAGCTTAATGGGATATCCCGCCAGCCGAGGTGGTCGAGTAGATATGTCTTCTCGCCCCCGTCGCTCATGCAGCGCGGGGGCTTTCTTTTTGGACATGCCCCCGTCACGTCCTTGTGGCGGACCGTGCCCGGAAAGAATTCGAGGAGGTGTAATTCATGCCCCAGCAGTACAAAATCGACAAGGTTGCAGAGATCGAGTCCCGTATCGCCGAGAACGCCGGTCTGTTCGTCGTCAACTACAACGGTCTGACGGTTAAGCAGGCTCAGGAGCTGCGTCATCAGCTTCGCGAGTGCGGCGCCGAGATGAAGGTCTACAAGAACAACCTGGTCAAGATCGCTCTCAAGAACCAGGAGCAGCCCGAGCTCGACGAGATCCTCGCCGGCCCCGTCGCTTATGTGTTCTACGAGTCCGAGCCGGTCGAGGCCGCTAAGGCCCTTAAGGACTTCTCCGCTCAGTCCAAGGGCGTCCTTGAGATCAAGGGCGGTATCTCCGACGGCAAGGCCGTTTCCGCTGATGATGTTAAGGCTATCGCCGAGCTGCCCACCAAGGATCAGCTTCTCGGCCAGATTGCCGGTCTCATCTCCGGTTTCGCTCGCGACATCGCTGTCTGCGTCAACGGCGTTTCCTCTGGTCTCGCTCGTTCGATCCAGCAGGTCTCCGAGCAGAAGGCAGCCTAGTTGCTGTTTTCACCCGCGGCGGCAACGCCGCACCCCTGGCGCATTCGCGTCGTGTTTTAACTGATCTCCGTGCATCCGCACGGAAACCGAAAGGACTTAGAAATGGCTAAGCTTACCACCGATGAGATCATCGATGCTCTTAAGGAAATGACCCTTCTCGAGGCTTCCGAGCTCGTCAAGGCTATCGAGGACACCTTCGGCGTTTCCGCCGCTGCTCCTGCCGCTGTTGTCGCCGCTCCCGCTGCTGGCGCTGCTGAGGCCGAGGAGAAGACCGAGTTTGACGTCGTGCTCGAGGGCTTCGGCGACAACAAGATCCAGGTCATCAAGGCCGTCCGTGAGCTCACCAACCTTGGCCTGAAGGAGGCCAAGGAGGTCGTCGAGGGCGCTCCCAAGGCTGTTCTCGAGGGTGCCAAGAAGGAGGACGCCGAGGCTGCCAAGGAGAAGCTCGAGGCTGCTGGCGCTGCTGTCACCCTCAAGTAATCAGGCTTTCTCGCCAGATTTCTTTGCAGACGGGGTTCGCATTGCGAGTCCCGTCTTTTTTGTTTTTCGGTCCCTCGACATCGGTAGCTCAAACTGCCATGTTCTGTGATTTGCGTCGTATCGGGCGCCCTGCCGTTGGGCAATAAAATTGCACCATTCGAGCAATAATTTGCGTTGACCTGCTGAAGAATTGTCTCTGCCTTGTAGCGACATATAGTTCCAGCGGTAAGATGCTTAGGTATCGCAATTTGGTCTGCGGCTGTGTGCCGCACGCATGGGGCGCTTTTGCGCCTGCGAAAGGATCTTTGAATAACATGAAGGCAATCATCCCCGCCGCCGGTCTTGGCACGCGTTTTCTGCCTGGCACCAAGTGCACGCCCAAAGAGATGCTGCCGGTGCTCGACAAGCCCGTCATTCAGTACGTCGTCGAGGAGGCGCTCGACCCCGAGGAAGTCGACGACGCCATCATCGTTACTTCTCCCGGTAAGCCCGAGCTGCTGAACTACTTCCAGCCCGATCGCTCGCTCGAGAACCTGCTGCGCGAGCGCGGCAAGAACGCCTATGCCGATGCCGTCGCCCACGCTGGCGGTATGCCGGTCGACTTCCGTTATCAGTACGAGCCCAAGGGCCTCGGCCATGCTATCCGCTCTGCTGCCGACGCCGTGGCAGGGGAGAACTTCCTGGTTCTTCTGGGCGACTACGTTGTGCCTAATCGCGACATCTGCGACAAGATGCTCGCCGTTTCCAAGGAGCACGGTGGAGCTTCGGTTATCGCCGTCGCTGCTTGCTCGCCCGAGGAAGTCAGCCGCTACGGCGTTATCGCCGGCGAGCGCGTCGGTTCGCTCGAGGGCGCCGAGGACGTTGCCGATGCAGAGCCGGGCGCTGTCTGGCGCATCGGCGGTCTGGTCGAGAAGCCCGCTCCCGAGGCGGCTCCGTCCAACCTGTACATTGTCGGCCGTTATCTGCTGAGCCCGCTGGTCATGGACCTGCTCGCTGATCAGCAGGCCGGCAAGGGCGGCGAGATTCAGCTCACCGACGCCATGGCCCGCTCGCTCGACCGCGAGGCTATGTACGCTGTCGTTATCGACCCGCTGTCGGGCTACGACACCGGCACTCCCTCTGGCTGGATGGCAACCAACGCCCTCATGGCCGCAAGCGATTCTCGCTTTGCCGATGCCTTCTGGGACGCCATCGACGAGCGCGGCGGATTGATGCGCAAGTAAGCCTTCGGACATCGACATTTACGGGCGCGGACCTCGGTTCGCGCCCGTTTTTTATAAGAGCTGCGATTGCCGGCTCTCTGTTCACAGAAAATATATGAACAGATGTTCGATACACATACATCTACCTGCGTGTTTTCTGCCGAAAAACTTTGCTACTCCAAAAACTCAATCGCGTCAAGGCTTTTCTTGCCCAACGGTCGGTACCTGATAAACTATTAGGTTGCGATAACTGGCGAAGCTATGCCTCGCCAACCCACCGAGCATTTCCGTGAAGGAGGAAAAACCTGGTGACCTACGCATACACTGCCACTGAGCGCAAGCGCGTCAGCTTCGGGAAAATCCCGGAGGCCATGGAGCTCCCCAACCTTATCTCTGTTCAAAGGGAATCCTTTGAGCGTTTTAAGGACGAGGGCCTTCGTGAGGCGTTCAAGGAATCCAGCCCCATCCAGAGCCAGAACCATGTTCTCGAGGTTACCTTCGGCGAGCATCAGTTCGGCGACCCCGCGCACACCGTCGAGGAGTGCCGCGAGAAGGACATGACCTATCAGGCCCCGCTTCTGACCGACGTCCGTCTCACCAACAAGGAGACCGGCGAGATCAAGGAGCAGCTCGTCTTTATGGGCGACTTCCCCATGATGACCGATCAGGGCACCTTCATCATCAACGGTACCGAGCGTATCGTCGTCTCGCAGCTCGTCCGTTCCCCGGGCGTGTACTACAGCTCCGAGATGGATTCGGGCAAGCAGATCTACAAGGCCCAGATCATCCCGTCCCGCGGTGCCTGGCTCGAGTTTGAGGTCGACAAGCGCGACCAGCTCATGGTCTCCATCGACCGTAAGCGTAAGCAGAGCGCCACGATGTTCCTGCGCGCCCTTGGCATTGCCGTCACCAACGACGACATCATCGAGCTGCTCGGCAACTCCGATGTGATCAAGCGCACCCTGGAGCGCGACACCGCTCTCACTCGCGAGGACGCCCTTATCGAGATCTACCGTCGCCTGCGCCCGGGCGAGCCTCCCACCGTGGACGCTTCCCGCAGCCTGCTCGAGGGCCTGCTCTTTAACCCGCAGCGCTACGATCTGGCCCGCGTCGGTCGTTACAAGGTCAACAAGAAGCTCAACCTCACCACCGAGGAAGAGGTCACGGTGCTCACCGACGAGGATATCGTCGCGACGCTGCGCTACCTGCTGTCCCTCGCTGCCGGCGAGCAGGGCTTCAAGGTCGACGACATCGACCACTTCGGCAACCGCCGCATCCGCACCGTCGGCGAGCTCGTCGCCAACCAGTTCCGTATCGGCATGAGCCGTATGGAGCGCGTCGTCCGTGAGCGCATGAGCTCCCAGGACATCGACGAGATCACCCCGCAGTCGCTCATCAACATCCGCCCGATCGTTGCCTCCATCAAGGAGTTCTTCGGTTCCTCGCAGCTCTCGCAGTTCATGGACCAGGCGAACCCCCTGACCGGTTTGACCCACAAGCGCCGTCTGTCCGCACTCGGCCCTGGCGGTCTTGCCGGCCACAAGTCCGGCTCCAGCCGCCGTACCAACGTGCCGACGGCCGTCCGCGACGTCCACAACTCGCACTACAGCCGCATGTGCCCGATCGAGACTCCCGAAGGCCCCAACATCGGCCTGATCGGCTCGCTCGCCCTCTACGCCCGCGTCAACGAGTACGGCTTCATCGAGGCTCCGTTCCGCCGCGTCGAAAACGGCGTTGCCACCGACCAGATCGACTGGATGACCGCTGACGAGGAAGAGAAGCACGTCATCGCGCCGGCCAACACGCCGCTCGATCCCAAGACCAACGAGTTCATCACGACCGATGCCGAGGGCAAGCTGGTCCGTCCGCACACCGTGATCGCCCGTACCCGCGACTTCGACGGCTCCTTCGGCGCTCCCGCCGACGTGCCTGTCGAGGACGTCGACTACATGGACGTCTCGCCGCGTCAGATGCTCTCCGTCGCAGCCACGCTGATCCCGTTCCTCGAGCACGACGACGCCAAGCGTACGCTGATGGGCGCTAACATGCAGCGTCAGGCCGTGCCGCTGGTTCACCCCGCCGCTCCCTATGTCGGTACCGGCATGGAGCGTCGCGCCGCTCTGGACTCTGGCGAGGTCACCCTGGCCAAGAACGCCGGCGAGGTCATCTTTGCCGACGCCGCCAAGATCATCGTCAAGCATGCCGGCGGCATGGACGAGTATCACCTGGCCAAGTACCAGCGCTCCAACCAGTCCACCTGCATCAACCACCGTCCGCTCGTGCGCGTCGGTGACACCGTTGAGCAGGGCGAGCCCCTGGCTGACGGTCCTTCGACCGATCATGGCGAGCTCGCACTGGGTCAGAACCTCACCGTGGCATACATGCCGTGGGAAGGCTTCAACTACGAGGACGGTATCGTCGTGTCCGAGCGCCTGGTGGCCGAGGACCTGCTGACGACCATCAACATCACCCGTCACGAGATCGACGCCCGCGACACCAAGCTCGGCCCCGAGGAGATCACCCGCGAGATCCCGAACCTCTCCGAGGACATGCTTGCCAACCTCGACGAGGACGGCATTATCCGCATCGGCGCCGAGGTCGGCCCTGGCGACATCCTGGTCGGCAAGGTCACGCCTAAGGGCGAGAGCGCTCTGACCGCCGAGGAGCGCCTGCTGCGCGCCATCTTCGGTGCCAAGGCCCACGACGTCCGCGACACCTCCCTTAAGATGCCTCACGGCGCTTACGGCCGCGTCATCGACGTCGTCCGCTTTAGCCGCGAGAACGGCGACGACCTGGCCCCCGGCGTCAACGAGCAGGTGCGCGTCTACGTCGCCCAGCGTCGTAAGATTCAGCAGGGCGATAAGATCGCCGGCCGCCACGGCAACAAGGGTGTTATCTGCAACGTTCTGCCGGTCGAGGACATGCCCTACATGGCTGACGGTACCCCGATCGACGTTATCCTCAACCCGCTGGGCGTTCCTTCGCGTATGAACGTTGGCCAGCTGCTCGAGTGCCACCTTGGCTGGGCTGCTGCCTGCGGTTGGGATACCGAGCAGGCCGACTCCGACAAGTATGTCCCCGGTCCGTTCTTCGTCTCGACGCCCGTCTTCGACGGCGCCAAGGAGGACGAGATCGCCGAGGTCATTCGTCGTGCCAACAAGAACATGCTCAACAAGGCCACCGCTGCCTTTGGCGATCACATGCGTCCCGAGTTCGTCACCCAGCTTGACGAGCGCGGCAAGACCCGTCTGTTCGACGGCCGCACCGGCGAGGAGTTCCGCGAGCCCATTACCGTGGGTACGTCCTACATCCTCAAGCTCGGCCACATGGTCGACGACAAGATCCACGCCCGTTCGACCGGCCCTTACAGTCTGGTTACCCAGCAGCCTCTGGGCGGCAAGGCCCAGTTCGGCGGCCAGCGCTTCGGCGAGATGGAAGTTTGGGCACTGTACGCTTACGGTGCTTCCAACGTCCTGCAGGAGATCCTGACCGTCAAGTCCGACGATACCGTGGGCCGCGTCAAGACCTACGAGTCCATCGTCAAGGGCGAGAACGTCCCGGTTCCGGGTATCCCCGAGTCCTTCAAGGTTCTCGTCAAGGAGATCCGTTCCCTCGCACTGGACATCGAGCCCATGCACGATGCCGACGAGGACGCCTCCGCCCCTGTGACCGCCGAGGAGACCTCTGCTCTCGACGACCTGGCTGCGCTCGCCGGCGTTGACACCGACGTCGAGGCCCAGGATGCCGAGACCGCCGAGGCACCCGAGGCTGTCGCCGCCACGACCACTGATAAGGAGTAGTTGACTGTGGCAGATTTCGAAGCTACTGATTTTGACTCGGTAAAGATCTCCCTTGCCTCCGCCGACCAGATCCGTTCCTGGTCGCACGGTGAGGTCAAGAAGCCGGAGACCATCAATTACCGTACCCTCAAGCCCGAGAAGGACGGCCTGTTCTGCGAGAAGATCTTCGGTCCCGCCAAGGACTGGGAGTGCTCCTGCGGCAAGTACAAGGGCATCCGCTTTAAGGGCATCGTCTGCGAGCGCTGCGGCGTCGAGGTCACCTCGGCCAAGGTGCGTCGCGACCGCATGGGTCACATCGAGCTCGCCGCTCCCGTGTCCCACATCTGGTACTTCAAGAGCCCCACGAGCTTCCCGATGAGCCGTATGCTCGACATCAAGTCCAAGGACCTCGAGAAGGTTCTGTACTTTGCCAGCTACATCATCACCGAGGTTGACTACGAGGCTCGCGAGGCCGACGCCGACGACCTGCGCGAGGAGCTCGCCGCCGATCTGGAAGAGATCGATGCCGAGTGCGCTCGCCAGATCGAGTCCCTCAAGGAGCAGGGCGACCCCGAGAACTTTGACGAGTTCTCCGACGAGGAGCCGCTGACCCCCGAGGAGATCGCCTCCGGCATCGTCGACATCGAGGAAGAGTGCAAGGACGAGAAGCAGCTCCGTACGGACGCCTTCAACGCCTTCATGAAGCTCACCGAGCGCGACCTCATTTCCGATGAGCCGCTGTTCCGCGAGATGACCCGTTACTACTCCATGTACTTCAAGGGTGGTATGGGTGCCGAGGCCGTCCGCGACCTGCTCGCTGCCATCGACCTTCCCTCCGAGGCCGAGAAGCTCAAGGCCATCATCGCCGACGAGGACTCCCAGAAGCAGAAGCGCGAGAAGGCCGTCAAGCGCCTCGAGGTCGTTGACGCCTTCCTGAAGGGCGGCAACAGCCCCGCAAACATGATCCTGGACGTCATCCCGGTCATTCCGCCCGATCTGCGCCCGATGGTCCAGCTCGATGGCGGCCGCTTCGCCGCGTCCGACCTCAACGACCTGTATCGTCGCGTGATCAACCGTAACAACCGACTCAAGCGCCTGCTCGACCTGGACGCCCCTGCGATCATCGTGAACAACGAGAAGCGCATGCTCCAGGAGTCCGTGGACGCCCTGTTCGACAACGGCCGTCGTGGTCGCCCGGTCTCTGGCCGTGGCGGTCGCCCGCTCAAGTCGCTCGCCGAGGCCCTCAAGGGCAAGCAGGGTCGTTTCCGTCAGAACCTGCTGGGTAAGCGTGTCGACTACTCCGGCCGTTCGGTAATCGTTACCGACCCCAAGCTGCTGCTGCACCAGTGCGGTCTGCCCAAGACCATGGCGCTGGAGCTCTTCAAGCCCTTCGTCATGAAGCGCCTGGTCGAGCTTGGCAAGGTCGAGAACATCAAGGGCGCCAAGCGCGCTATCGACCGCGGTGCCACCTTTGTGTGGGACATCCTCGAAGAGGTCATCGACGGCCGCGTCGTGCTGCTCAACCGTGCACCGACCCTGCACCGTCTGTCCATCCAGGCCTTTGAGCCGGTGCTGGTCGAGGGCAAGGCTATCCACCTGCATCCGCTGGTCTGCTCGCCCTTCAACGCCGACTTCGACGGCGACCAGATGTCTGTCCACGTGCCGCTGTCCAGCCAGGCTCAGGCCGAGGCCCGCGTGCTCATGCTCTCTGCGAACAACCTGCGCTCGCCGGCATCCGGCAAGCCGGTCAACATCCCTTCGCAGGACATGATCATCGGTGTGTACTACCTCACCCAGGTTCGCGAGGGTCTGCCGGGCGAGAACCACGTGTTCTCGAGCTTCGACGACGCGCTGCACGCCTATGACTGCCGCTCCGAGGTCGACATGCAGGCCAAGATCCAGGTCCGCGTGTCCGCTGCCGATGCCAACGTCATCAACGAGGACGGCACCCGTATCTTCCGCGTCAAGAACGGCAAGAACGAGTTTGTCGACTACGACGTCACCGGCAACAAGACCGCGCGCTTCGAGACCTCTATCGGCCGCATCATCTTTAACCGCCAGTGCCTGCCCGAAGACTATGAGTTCATGAACTACAAGATGGTCAAGGGCGATGTGGCCAAGCTGGTTGCGGACTGCTGCGATCGTTACCCCGAGGCCAAGGTCGGCCCGATCCTCGACGCCATCAAGTACTCCGGCTTCCACTACGCTACCCGCGCCGGCCTCACCATCTCGGTGTGGGACGCTCTCATCCCTGCCGAGAAGCAGGAGCTGCTCGACCGCGCCCAGGCCAACGTCGACCAGATCAACGAGTACTTCGAGGAGGGCTTCATCAACGAGACGGAGCGCCACATCGAAGTCGTTAACGAGTGGACCGCTTGTACCGATAAGGTCGCAGCGCTCATGCTCGACATGTTCGACGAGGAGAACCCGCTGTACATGATGGCCGACTCCGGCGCCCGTGGTTCTAAGACCCAGCTGCGTCAGCTCGGCGGCATGCGTGGCCTGATGGCAGACATGTCCGGCGAGACGATCGACCTTCCCATTAAGGCGAACTTCCGCGAGGGCCTGCTGCCGCTCGAGTACTTCATTTCGACCTACGGCGCCCGTAAGGGCCTGGTCGATACCGCATCCCACACCTCGGACTCTGGTTACCTGACCCGTCGTCTGGTCGACGTGGCCCAGGACGTCATCGTCCGCGAGGAGGACTGCGGTACGCACGAGGGCGTCACCTACAACCTCATCATCCCCGGCACCACCGACCTCAACACCGACCTTGTCGGCCGTTGCTTCATCGAGGACGTCGTGGCTCCCGATGGCACCGTGCTCTTTGAGCAGGACGGCTACATCGAGAAGGTCGCCGACATCCAGAAGATGGTCGATGCCGGCCTCAAGAAGGTCAAGCTCCGCGCGCTGCTCACCTGCCGCTCCAAGTACGGCGTGTGCCAGAAGTGCTACGGCTGGGATCTTTCCACCCGTCGTCCGGTCGCCATCGGTACCGCGGTCGGCATTATTGCCGCCCAGTCCATCGGCGAGCCCGGTACGCAGCTTACGATGCGTACCATTCACTCCGGCGGCGTCGCTGGCGTCGACGATATTACGCAGGGTCTGCCTACGGTCAGCCGTATGTTCGATATCGTCGGCAACGTCAACGAGAAGATCCTGGGTCGCGAGGCCGAGCTGGCTCCGTACTCCGGCCACCTCTCGATTAAGCCCGAGAAGTCCGAGTACGTGCTGACGCTCACCGACTCCGAGGATCACACCCGTGTCCTCGACGAGCGTCGCGTCCCCGCTTCGGTGCGCTTTATGCCCGAGATCGAGGACGGCTGCGAGGTTCGCGCCGGCGATCAGATCACCAAGGGCTTCGTCAACTTCCGCAACCTGCGCAAGCTGACCGACATCGAGTCGACGATGCACACCTTCGTCGAGAGCGTCAAGGACGTCTACACCAGCCAGGGCGTCGACCTGAACGACAAGCACATCGAGGTGCTCGCACGTCAGATGCTGCGTCGCGTTCAGATCACCAACCCCGGCGATTCCAAGTACCTGCTTGGTCAGTACGTCGACCGCTACGAGTTCGCCGACGAGGTCGAGCGCGTTGCCCGTCTGGGCGGTCAGGCTCCTGTGGCCGAGCCCGTCATCCTGGGTACGCTCAAGGTCGCGTCCAACATCGACTCCTGGCTGTCGAGCGCTTCGTTCATCCGTACCGCCGGCGTCCTTACCGAGGCTGCCATCGAGGGCAAGGTCGACCACCTGCTCGACCTTAAGTCCAACGTCATCGTCGGTAAGAAGATCCCGGCCGGTACCGGCCTCAAGCCGTACGCCAACGCCAAGCTGACGTATCGCACGGCCGACGGCTACGTGGACATCGACGGCCCGGCTTCGCCCAACGCCAAGTCGCTGCCCGAGTGGGCTCCTGTGGAGCTCAAGGACCTGGACGAGCAGCTCCCGCAGCAGCTCGACTGGGCCGGCTACGACGAGTTCGGTGGTGCTGACGGTTCGTTCACCCGCAACGGCCACACCATCTCCGCCGAGAAGGCTCGCCTGTACCTGTTCGACGACCTGGGCGTGTCGCAGCGCTGGACCAACAAGTTCAGCGAGGTCGGCATCGAGACGGTCGGCGACCTGGTCGGCAAGTCCGAGGAAGATCTGCTGCGCATCGATGGCATCGGTGCCAAGGCGATCGAGGAGCTCCGTGACGGCCTCGAGGCCCACGACCTGCTCTACATCCTCGAGAACAACGACGACGTTGCCGACGAGGAAGACCTCTCGCAGCTGCTGCAGATGGTCTTTAGCCCCGACGGTCCGGACGATATCCTGCTGGGTACCTCCGCTCCGACGCATCACGCCGACGCCGACGAGGAGCTCCTGGGCGCCCCGATCGACGACAAGAAGGCTCCCGCCAACGGCGCGATCAACGAGGACATGGCTTCTCTCGATGAGCTGCTCAACCAGCTCGTGGACACCGACGACGCCGAAGAGGCCAAGGACAACGACGAGGAGTAATTTCCTAGTACGTTAACCGTCCTTCCAAAGACCCGTTTCCCAACTGAACTGCCTCCCATTTCTTGGACATGAGAAATGGGAGGCTTTCTTTATGCGCGT
>CABQSP010000058.1:0-10782 GCA_902466855.1 uncultured Collinsella sp.
CGACGTTATCGAGCTTGTTGATCTCGAGGTTGCGGCGCAGGTCGCGCACGGCCGGGCCGTAGGCCTCGACGGCGGCGACAAAGTCGCAGCGGCGGGCGAGCGGCAGGGTAAAGGTGCCGGCACCGCAGTACAGGTCCACGGCAAGCTCGTCTTCCTGCGGGTCGAGCGCTTCCATGACAAGATCGATCAAAATCTCGGCACCCTTGGTGTTGACCTGGAAAAAAGACGGGGCAGACAAGCGCATCTGATCCTCGGCGATATTCTCGGTCCATGAGCCCTCTCCGGCGAGCATTTCGACCTTGGAGACACGGCGGGCCTTCTTTTCGCCCTTGCTCATCACGCGTACGATACTCGTAGGATGAGCGGCGTCCGCCAGCACGCGGGAGACCTGCGAGCGCGGAAAAGAGCCTGTGGGCGTCCAGAGTGCGACCTCGAGTGCCTTGGTGCGGCGCGATGCGCGAATGCCCACGCGTTCGAGCCCCAAGTCATGGCTGCCGCTTAGATAGTTGAGTGCTCCGACGACCGATTTGAGTGCCTTCGGGAAGCGCTTATCGAACAGCGGACACATATCGACGGTCACGATTTTGCTGGGGTCGACACCGTGCATGCCAAGGCGCACGCGACCGTTGACGACGGTCGGTTCGAGCTCGATTTTATTGCGGTAGCCCCAGTCGTCCTTGGTGTGGCAGATGGGCTGTACCAACTCATCTGCCAGCTCAGGAGCGAACTTGCCGATGCGCTCGAGCGTGGAGCGCAGGTTTTGCTCCTTGGCGGCGAGCTGTGCCGTGCGTGAGAGATTGCCCCACGAGCAGCCGCCGCAGATGCCCACGAAGGGGCAGGGAGGCTGAATGCGATTGGGGCTTGGCTCCAGAATCTCGGTGGTGCGGGCGCGCATGAATGACTTGCCGTCCTGTACGACCTCGGCCTCGACGGTGTCGCCTGCCACGGCACCCTGCACAAAGACGGCCTTGCCGTTGTCGGCGTGCGCCAGCCCGTCGGCGCCGTAGGTCATCGATTCTATAGTGAGCTTCATATTCCTGCCTGTCATTCGCGTTGTTGTTCGCACCATGGTAGCAGGGAAAAGCGCCCCGCATCCGAGGCTTTCCTCAAATGCGGGGCGCTTCTACAAACTGCTTCTACAAACGACTATTTCGTCTTGCCGGTAATGAGCGTCTTAAGACCCAGACCGATCAGACCCAGGCCCATGCGCACGCGGCCGGGGCGATGGCGCTCGATGGCCTTGGTCTTGCCAGCGGGCTTATCGCGACGGGCGCTCGTCTCGGGTGCGGGCTTGGTGACCTGCGGATCGGGCTGAGGTGCAGGTGCAGGCTCGGGCTCAATGACGGTCGCCTGGACCTTCTGAACCTTGGGTGTGGCTGGTTGCGGCTTGGGCTCAGGTTGGGACGCGGGCGCGGGTTCTGCCTTGGCGGCGGCCTCGGCGTTGCGATAGGCACGCTCCAGCAGGGCTTCCTGCGAGTTGAAGGGTTTCTCGTCCTCTGCACGCTTCACGGGGACCCAGGTGCCGTCGCTCGTGAGGCTGCGGGCCTTCACGTTGTCGCGCAGCTGCATGCCCATGTATTCGTGCACCAGGGCGCGGCAGGTGGGGTCGAGCACGGGGAAGGCAATCTCCACGCGGTGCTCGGTGTTGCGCGTCATCATGTCGGCCGAGCTCAGATAGATCATGTCCGAGTCCACGCCAAAGGCGTAAACGCGCGCATGCTCCAAAAAGCGTCCGACGATAGAACGGACATGCACGTTCTCGGTCTTGCCCGGAACGCCCGGCTTGAGGCACGAGATGCCGCGGATGATCATGTCCACGCGCACACCGGCGCACGACGCCTCGGCGATCTTGTCGATGACCTCGCGGTCGGTGAGCGAGTTGAGCTTAAAGAACACACGGGCGGGCTCGCCAGCGAGGGCACGCTGGATCTCGCGATCCAGGCCGCGCATAATGAGTGGCTTCAGGCCGACCGGCGCCACGCCCAGGAAGCGGTAATCGCCGCGCAGGTTGCCCAGCGACAGGTTGCGGAAGAACAAGTTGGCGTCCTCGCCGATGCCGGGATGGGCGGTCATGAGCATAAAGTCGCTGTAGAGCTTGGCCGTCTTCTCGTTAAAGTTGCCGGTGCCCAACAGCGTCAGGCGTGTAAGCGCCATGCCCTCGCGATAGGTGAGCTGGCAGATCTTGGAGTGGCACTTAAAGCCTTCGGAGCCGTAGATGACGGTGCAGCCTGCCTCTTCCAGACGCTCGGCCCACTCGATGTTGTTCTGCTCGTCGAAGCGGGCGCGGAGCTCCATGAGCACCGTGACCTCTTTGCCGTTCTCGGCGGCATCGATCAGCGACTCGCACAGGCGGCTCTGCTTGGCCACGCGGTAGAGCGTGATGCGCAGCGAGATGCACTCGGGGTCGTAGGCGGCCTCGTGTACCAGATCCAGGAAGGGGTTCATGGCCTCATAGGGATAAAAGAGCAGTTTGTCGTGCTGAAGCACCTGCTCGCGGATGGAGCGGGACATATCGATGGTGGGGTTGGGCTGCGGCTTAAATGGCGTAAAGAGCAGCTCGTTGCGCAGGTGCTCGGGAATCTTGCCCTCAATGCCAAAGACATAGCCCAGGTTGAGCGGGATATCGCAGGTAAAGACCGAGCGACGCGAGAGCTCGAGCGCCTTGCGGATAGTCTTGAGCGTCTGCTTCTCGAGTGAGCCCGAGACGGCGAGCACTACCGGCTGCAGGCGCAGGCGCTTCTTGAGGATGCGCTTCATGTGCTGGCGGTAATCCTCTTCCTCCTCGACGCCCTCGCCGTCCGGGTCGATGTCGGCGTTGCGGGTGACGCGGATGAGCGCGCGGTCGAGCGGCTTATAGGAGCCAAAGCAGCTGTCCAGGCAGGCGAGGATGACGTCCTCGAGCAAGATGTAGGAGTAGGTGCCGGTGGGCGAGGGGATCTCGACCACGCGGTTCATCGAGGCGGGAATCTCGATCAGGCCCAGCAGACTTTCCTCGTCGGTGACGCCGTCCAGGCCGCACGCCAGGTAGAGCGCGCCGTTGCGCAGGTTGGGGAAGGGGTGGCGCGGGTCGATCACCAGCGGTGAGATGACCGGCGACACGTAGGCCTGGAAGTAGCGGGTTACAAAGGTGCGCTCCTCGGGCGTAAGCGAATCGATGCGGGCGCGGTGAACGCCCAAGGTATCGAGCTTGCCCTCGATGCTCTTAAAGATGGACTCCCAACGGGTAAGGAGCCCGGGCATTTCGGCCATGACAGCATCGACCTGTTCGGAGGCGGTCATATTGCTCTTGTTGTCGACAGGCTGTTTTTTGAGCTCTGCCAGATCGGACAGGCCGCCCACACGCACCATGAGAAACTCGTCGAGGTTAGACTCGAAGATCGAGACGAACTTAAGGCGCTCGAACAGCGGCACGGACTCATCAAAAGCCTCGTCGAGCACACGGTTGTCAAAGCGTAGCCAGCTGAGCTCTCGGTTCTGCGTGTACGAGAAGTCGCGCGGCGGTTTGCGCAGCTTTGCGGCGGCTTGCTTTTTTTCGATTTTGCTCGGCATATGCATCTGTCCGTTCAGTCCCCGCAGGGGACGGTAGCCTAACCCTATTCACTATTGTCTCAATTTAGTCGACTTGTGGCACGGACGTATTGTGCGAACGGTATCTTTACCTACTTCTTACGCTGTCAAGGCATGCGACTAACTGTCCAACTCGTTTTGAAAACAATCTATATCCATACTCAACTGATGAGGATGTATGAATAAGAATGATTGCGAGCTGAATATAATCGAATCCAAATCGAATCGTGGACAAACGACAAATATATGCAGAAAACCGTTTTAGCTATGCAATTCTTAAACATGAAAATATTTGTGCAATCTAGCTTAATTCCTTAGAAAAAAGAACGTTTACCTTTGAAAATATGCTTTAGAGAACTGAAGTGCATCATGGGGGAATCATATGCGATATACCGTTCATCGCACTTTGCTGACCGTTCGGGGGCGAGGTGGAATTGCGGGTGGTTTTTGGATATAACTAGAGCTGTCAGCAAGCAGCGTCCCATACGGAGGGGCGCTGATACATTCGGCCAGTAAGGCCCGAAAGAAAGGTAGGAGGCCATGACGAAAGGTCTGCACGTGCCTTCCGAGATCGGCAAGCTCAGGAAGGTCTGCCTGCACCGTCCCGGCGACGAGCTCCTCAACCTGCCGCCCGACGAGCTCGAGCGACTCCTGTTCGACGACGTCCCGTTCCTGGAGGTCGCGCAGCAGGAGCACGACACCTTCGCCCAGATCCTGAGGGACCAGGGCGTGGAGGTCCTCTACCTCGAGAACCTCGTCGCCGAGGTGTTCGACCAGGTCCCCGGCGCCCGCGCCGAGTTCACCGACCAGTACATCGCCGAGGCCGGCATCCGCGGCCAGCACATGCCGCAGATCGTCCGCGAGAAGCTGGACTCCATCGAGGACAACCTCGAGTTCGTCAAGAAGACCATGGCCGGCATGACCAAGTCCGAGATCGACATGCCCCTCACGGCGTCCACGACCCTCGACTCCCTGGTCAACTCCGAGTCCGAGTCCGACCTGATCATCGACCCGATGCCCAACCTCTACTTCACCCGCGACCCGTTCGCGGTCGTCGGCGAGGGCGTCAACCTCAACCGCATGTACTCGGTCACCCGCAACCGCGAGACCCTGTACGGCAAGTACGTCTTCAAGTACCACCCCGACTACAAGGACGTCTCCCTGTACTTCCGCCGCGACTGCCAGTTCCACACCGAGGGCGGCGACGTGCTGAACATCAACGAGAAGACCCTCGCCGTCGGCATCTCCCAGCGCACCCAGGCCGCCGCGATCGACGTCATGGCCCAGAACATCTTCTGGAACTCCGACTCCAAGGTCGAGCGCATCCTGGCCTTCGACATCCCGGTCTCGCGCGCCTTCATGCACCTCGACACGGTCTTCACCCAGATCGACGTCGATAAGTTCACGATCCACCCCGCCATCATGGGCACCCTGCGCGTCTACGAGCTGACCGCCGGCAAGAACCCGGGCGACGTGAACATCCGCCTGATCGAGGACACCCTCGAGCACGTCCTGGAGGACGCCACCGGCGTCGACCAGGTCAAGCTGATCCCCTGCGGCGGCGGCGACCCGATCGCGGCCTCCCGCGAGCAGTGGAACGACGGCTCCAACACCCTGTGCGTCGAGCCCGGCAAGATCTGCGTCTACGCCCGCAACACCGTCACCAACGACGTGCTGTACAAGGAGGGCCTGGACCTTCTCGTCGTGCCCTCCGCCGAGCTCTCCCGCGGCCGCGGCGGCCCGCGCTGCATGAGCATGCCCTTCTGGCGCGAGGACCTCTAGGGTCTTCTAGGACCCGTACAGGTCATAATACATACATCTAGCTGCCATTAGATGTCTCCCATTGGGGCGGTGCGGGTTTTCGCACCGCCCCAATCTTGTATGAGGAACGTCAACACGATTGGATGACTGCTTTTGTAAGGAGCTTGGCCATGGACATCAAGACGATTGGCGTTGAGGAATGGCTCAACGTTTGGGAGAAGAGCGCCACGTGGGACATCGCCCAGTCGACGATCTCGTCGCTCACCATGGGCGAGCTGCGCGCGCTTGATGAACAGGACGGCGCCACGTTCTACGAGCGCCTGGATCGCGAGAAGATGAACTACGGCTGGATCGAGGGCTCGCCGGAGTTTAAGGCCGAGGTTGCCAAGCTGTATCGTCGGGAGGTCAATCCCGATCACATTCTGCAGACCAATGGCTGCACGGGCGCTAACCTCAACGCCATCATGGCTGTGGTCGAGCCCGGCGACCATGTTATCGCCGAGTGGCCCACCTACGCGCCGCTCTACGAGATTCCGCGCACGCTGGGCGCCGAGGTCGAGTATTGGGAGCTTCGCGAGGAACTCGGCTGGAGGCCCGATATCGAGGAACTCAAGCGCTTGGTGCGCCCCAACACCAGACTCATCTGCATCAACAACGCATCGAACCCCATCGGTACGGTGCTCGATGCCGATATGCTCGGCCAGATTGCCGAGATCGCCCGTTCGGTGGGCGCCTACGTGCTGTGCGACGAGGTGTATCTGCCGCTTGAGAACACCGAGGCCTTTATGTCGATGGCTGACGTGTACGAGAATGCCATTGTCACCAACTCGGTGTCCAAGACCTATTCGACGCCTGCGGCCCGCGTGGGCTGGGTCGTAGCAGACGAAGAGATATCCAGCCGCATCCGCACCTATCGCGATTACACCATGATCTGCGGCGGCGTGTTCAACGATGCCCTGGCGACCTATGTGCTTGAGCACAAGGACAAGATCCTTGAGCGCAATCGCAAGATCGTGTTTGGCAACCGCGATATCGCGCAGGCTTGGATCGATACACAGCATCGCGTTTCCTGGACGGCCCCACAGGGCGTGTCTACCTCGTTTATCCAGCTTGATATTCCCGAGGACGACGAGGAGTTCTGCAAGCGCCTGCTGTCCGAGAGGGGAGTGCTGCTGGTACCCGGCAGCCGCTTTGAGCTTCCCTGTGGCGCACGCCTGGGCTACTGCGCGAGCGAGGACGTTCTGCGTGAGGGCCTGAGGCTTTTGGACGAGGCGCTGGCGGAGTTTGATCGCTAGGATTCCGATGGTCTTCGAGGGCCTTATCTAAATTGGCCGAAGATAATCGAAAATGGACCCGTTTCCCTAGGGGAAGCGGGTCCATTTTTCTATACCGAGAAGTCAAGTTGTTACAAATGGGGCTGTAAAGCGAGCTGGTATCCGCTGGGCCTTATACTGAGTTTCCGGTGAACGGTATCAAGCGTCTGGTAAACGGTAATTTATTTACCAGAAATGAATAGGACAAACTTTTTTCTGAATAAAAATGAAAATGGTTGAGACACGGTATGAACCGCTAATTCTATTCATAGCTTTATTGGAAATATGCAATTTGAGGATGGTTTAACAAAGTTTAGTTCCATTTGATTTTAGGATTGAAAACGCGTTTAAGCACGTAAATACGCTTTATTAAGATGAAGTGTGCCATGCGTGAAGTATATGTGTATGCCGTTCACCCCCTATAAAAAACCGTTCGGGGGCAAGGTGGAAGTATGAGCTGATTTTGGATATAAATATGTCGTCAGCAATAACGCCTCACACGGAGGGGCGCTAACGAATCGGCCCTGACAAGGGCCCGAAAGAAAGGTAGGAGGCCATGACGAAAGGTCTGCACGTGCCTTCCGAGATCGGCAAGCTCAGGAAGGTCTGCCTGCACCGTCCCGGCGACGAGCTCCTCAACCTGCCGCCCGACGAGCTCGAGCGACTCCTGTTCGACGACGTCCCGTTCCTGGAGGTCGCGCAGCAGGAGCACGACACCTTCGCCCAGATCCTGAGGGACCAGGGCGTGGAGGTCCTCTACCTCGAGAACCTCGTCGCCGAGGTGTTCGACCAGGTCCCCGGCGCCCGCGCCGAGTTCACCGACCAGTACATCGCCGAGGCCGGCATCCGCGGCCAGCACATGCCGCAGATCGTCCGCGAGAAGCTGGACTCCATCGAGGACAACCTCGAGTTCGTCAAGAAGACCATGGCCGGCATGACCAAGTCCGAGATCGACATGCCCCTCACGGCGTCCACGACCCTCGACTCCCTGGTCAACTCCGAGTCCGAGTCCGACCTGATCATCGACCCGATGCCCAACCTCTACTTCACCCGCGACCCGTTCGCGGTCGTCGGCGAGGGCGTCAACCTCAACCGCATGTACTCGGTCACCCGCAACCGCGAGACCCTGTACGGCAAGTACGTCTTCAAGTACCACCCCGACTACAAGGACGTCTCCCTGTACTTCCGCCGCGACTGCCAGTTCCACACCGAGGGCGGCGACGTGCTGAACATCAACGAGAAGACCCTCGCCGTCGGCATCTCCCAGCGCACCCAGGCCGCCGCGATCGACGTCATGGCCCAGAACATCTTCTGGAACTCCGACTCCAAGGTCGAGCGCATCCTGGCCTTCGACATCCCGGTCTCGCGCGCCTTCATGCACCTCGACACGGTCTTCACCCAGATCGACGTCGATAAGTTCACGATCCACCCCGCCATCATGGGCACCCTGCGCGTCTACGAGCTGACCGCCGGCAAGAACCCGGGCGACGTGAACATCCGCCTGATCGAGGACACCCTCGAGCACGTCCTGGAGGACGCCACCGGCGTCGACCAGGTCAAGCTGATCCCCTGCGGCGGCGGCGACCCGATCGCGGCCTCCCGCGAGCAGTGGAACGACGGCTCCAACACCCTGTGCGTCGAGCCCGGCAAGATCTGCGTCTACGCCCGCAACACCGTCACCAACGACGTGCTGTACAAGGAGGGCCTGGACCTTCTCGTCGTGCCCTCCGCCGAGCTCTCCCGCGGCCGCGGCGGCCCGCGCTGCATGAGCATGCCCTTCTGGCGCGAGGACCTCTAAGTCTTTCCGTTTCCGGTGCGGTCCCCCTACAACCGCACCGGCTTCGCCCGTTAAACGGGCAACACTAATACTTACGTAATTCATTTCTTCGAAAGGAATCGAACCATGGGTGTTAACCTCTCCGGCCGTAGCTTCCTCAAGCTTCTCGACCTCACCACCGAGGAGATCGAGTACCTGCTCAAGCTCTCCAAGAACTTCAAGGATATGAAGCGCGCTGGCGTTCCGCACCGCTATCTCGAGGGCAAGAACATCGTTCTGCTCTTCCAGAAGACCTCCACTCGTACCCGCTGCGCCTTCGAGGTCGGCGGCATGGATCTGGGCATGGGCGTCACCTACCTCGATCCGGGTTCGTCGCAGATGGGCAAGAAGGAGTCCATCGAGGACACCGCCCGCGTTCTCGGCCGCATGTATGACGGCATCGAGTTCCGTGGCTTTGCCCAGGACGACGTCGAGGAGCTCGCTGCCAAGTCCGGCGTGCCCGTGTGGAACGGCCTGACCACCGAGTGGCACCCCACCCAGATGCTCGCCGACATCCTGACCGTCCAGGAGAACTTCAACTACGACATCAAGGGCAAGACCCTCGTCTTCATGGGCGACTGCAAGAACAACGTTGCTCGCTCTCTCATGGTTGTCTGCTCCAAGCTCGGCATGAATTTCGTGGCCTGCGGCCCCGAGGAGTGCATGCCCGCCGACGACGTCATCGAGGCCTGCAAGCCCATCGCCGAGGCCAACGGCTGCACCATCAAGCTGACCACCGACGTCAAGGACGGCGTCACCGGTGCCGACGTTATCTACACCGACGTGTGGGTCTCCATGGGCGAGCCCGACGAGGTCTGGGCCGAGCGCATCGCTCAGCTCACCCCGTATCGTGTTACCTCCGAGGTCATGGCTATGGCCAACCCGGGTGCTATCTTCCTGCACTGCCTGCCCAGCTTCCACGACACCAACACCACGATTGGCGCCGAGAAGTGCGAGCAGTTCGGCATCACCGAGCAGGAGGTCACCGACGAGGTCTTCGAGAGCCCCGCTTCCAAGGTCTTCGACGAGGCGGAGAACCGCATGCACACCATCAAGGCCGTCATGTACGCCACGCTCAAGTAAGAGCATCTAGCATCTCGCTCGGGGTGTATTGCTGCTCACCCCGAGCGGTTTTGTCTGGTAAATATCTCGCGTCGAGCGGTGGGCACGGCACGGAAGATCCGCTTCGCACGAGAAAGTTAAATGATTTATGAAGGGGGGATGAGAACTATGACTGAGACCGCTAAGAAAAAGCGCGGTATGCCTTCATCGTTCACCATTCTTCTAGCTCTGCTGGCAATTGTTGCAGTGATTACCGTTATCGTCTCCGGCACGTCCGGCGGCGCGGTTACTGCCGCCCGTCTGAGCGATTTCTGCACCGCCCCGATTAAGGGCTTCGCTGACGCTCTGCCCGTCTGCCTCTTCGTTATGATCCTGGGCGGCTTCCTCGGCATGATGACCGAGACCGGCGCCCTGGACAATGGCATTGCCGTTCTGGTGCAGAAGCTTAAGGGCAACGAGATCATGCTCATTCCCGTGCTGATGCTCATCTTCTCCCTCGGTGGTACCACCTATGGTATGTGCGAAGAGACCGTTCCCTTCTACGCCCTGCTCGCCGCTACTATGATGGCTGCCGGCTTCGACCCGATGGTCGGCGCCGCTACCGTCCTGCTCGGCGCTGGCTGCGGCTGCCTCGGCTCCACGGTTAACCCGTTCGCCGTCGGCGCTGCCGTCGACGCTCTGACCGGCGTTGACATTGCCGTGAACCAGTCCATCATCATCGGCCTCGGTGCCGTTCTGTGGATTGTCACTACTGCTATGTCCATCGTCTTCGTGATGAACTATGCCAAGAAGGTCAAGGCTGACAAGGGTTCCACCATCCTTTCGATGCAGGAGCTCAAGGCCGCCGAAGAGGCACATGGCAAGGCTGCTTCCGAGGTCCACAAGGAGGTCAAGCTCACCGGTCGTCAGAAGGGTGTTCTGATCGCCTTCGCCTTCACCTTCGTCGTCATGATCGTCGGCTTCATTCCGCTGGCCGACCTCAACGAGGGCGTCGCCAACTTCTTTGACGCTGGCGCTGTCTACGACGCCGACGGTAACGCCGTCGTCCAGGGCTGGTCTGCCCTGATCACCGGCCTGCCCATTGGCCAGTGGTACTTCGACGAGGCTTCCACCTGGTTCTTCCTCATGGCCGTCCTGATCGGTATCATCGGTGGCCTGTCCGAGAAGCAGATCGTCAACACCTTCATCACCGGCGCTGCCGACATGATGTCCGTTGTTCTCGTTATCGCTCTCGCCCGCGGTATCTCCGTTCTCATGGCTAAC
>CABQSP010000059.1:0-10767 GCA_902466855.1 uncultured Collinsella sp.
AACCCTGGACCTTGGGATTAAGAGTCCCCTGCTCTACCAACTGAGCTAACGACCCAAAGCTAAAGTCCGTTGTGGGGGACTTTAGAGGAGATATCGTGTGGTGGGCCGTCAGGGGGTCGAACCCTGGACCTTGGGATTAAGAGTCCCCTGCTCTACCAACTGAGCTAACGACCCGATATCAACACGAAGCAAGAACTGGGGTGGGTAAAGGGACTCGAACCCTCGACCTACGGGACCACAACCCGTCGCTCTAGCCAACTGAGCTACACCCACCGTGTCCTGTGCGCTTCGCGCTCGACTATTATTGCAAGGAACGCCACGCGATGCAAGCCCCAATTTTCAAGAATTTTGAAAAGAGTTTTTCGAGACCATTTCGAGCAAATCCCACCGGTTTCATAGGAGTAAACTTGCCCCACTGCAAATCCTCGAAAGGACCGTCATGAAAGAACTCTCCAACCGCACGGCAAGATTTACCGATTCGGTCATCCGCCGCATGACACGCATCTCCAATAAGTACGGCGCTGTCAATCTCTCGCAGGGCTTCCCCGACTTCGATCCCCCGGCGCAGCTGCTCGATAGCCTCAGCGCCATCGCCAGCGACCCCAAGCCGCTCTATCACCAGTACTCCATCACCTGGGGCTCCCAGGCCATGCGCGAGGCGCTCGCCGCCAAACAGGAGCACTTTATGGGCATGCCGGTGAACCCCAACGAGAATATCGTAGTCACCTGCGGCTCCACCGAGGCCATGATGGCCGCCATGATGACGGTCACGAACCCCGGCGACAAGGTCGTCATCTTCTCGCCGTTCTATGAGAACTACGGCGCCGACACGATCCTTTCGGGTGCCGAGCCCATCTACGTGCCGCTCAACCCGCCTGCGTTCGACTTTGACCGTGAGGTGCTTGAGGCGGCCTTCTGCGACAACGATCCCAAGGCGATCGTCCTGTGCAACCCGTCCAACCCCTGTGGCAAGGTCTTTACGCGCGAGGAGCTCACCTTTATCGCCGACCTCTGCAAAAAGTACGACGCCTACTGCATCACCGACGAGGTATACGAGCACATCGTCTACGCGCCCCACGAGCACGTCTATATGGCCACGCTGCCCGGCATGTTCGAACGAACCATCAGTTGCAGCTCGCTGTCCAAGACGTACTCCATCACCGGCTGGCGCCTGGGGTACACCATCGCCCCTGCCGAAATCACCGAGCGCATCAAGAAGGTCCACGACTTCCTCACCGTGGGTGCCGCCGCTCCCCTGCAGGAAGCCGTCGTCACCGCCCTCAACTTCGACGACAGCTATTACGATGAGGTCCTTGACCACTATACCGCCAAGCGCGACCTGTTCTGCCAGGGGCTCGACAGTCTCGGTCTTGAGCACAACGTGCCGCAGGGCGCCTACTATGTGATGATGGATATCTCGGAGTTTGGCTACGACAGCGACCTCGAGTTCTGCGAGGACCTGGCCTCAAAGGTGGGCGTGGGCGCCGTGCCCGGCTCGAGCTTCTTCCGCGAGCCCGTCAACCATCTGATCCGTTTCCACTTTGCCAAGCGTGACGAGACGCTCAACGCGGCGCTGGAGAACCTCAAATCGCTACGTGATAAAATCAAGCCGCGCGGGTAAGGACGGCCCGGCAACTAAAGCAACCAAAGAAGCCCCGCACCGCCGAGTTGCGGGGCTTCTTTTTATAGCGCTTTCTTAAATGGTTTAGCGCACTATACTTTAGTCACGGAGCAACTCGTCCCAGAGAGGAATACTATGGCAGAGCAGCAGCTTATCGGAGCGCTCGAGGCCGGCGGCACCAAGATGGTCTGCGCCACGGGCTATGCAGACGGTACGGTCCTGGAACGTGAGCAGATCGCGACCACGACCCCGCAGGAGACCGTTGAGGCCGTCAACGCGTGGTTTGCGAACAAGGGCATCGCCGCGCTCGGAATCGGCGCCTTTGGCCCCACCGCGGTCAACCCCGCCTCACCCCAGTACGGCAAGATCTTGGAGACCCCCAAGACGGCATGGCGCTACTTCGATCTGCTGGGCACCATTCAAAACGAGCTCAATATTCCCTGCGGCTACGACACCGACGTCAACGTCGCCTGCCTGGGCGAGGTCACCTTTGGTTGCGCCCAGGGCCTCACAGACGTGATCTACCTGACCATCGGCACCGGCGTGGGCGCCGGCGTGCTATCGGGCGGCAAGCTCGTACACGGCATGATGCATCCCGAGGCCGGCCATATCCTGGTCACGCGCGACCCGCGCGACACCATCGGCGAGCATAGCGCCTGCCCCTTCCACGACAACTGCCTCGAGGGCCTCATCGCAGGCCCCGGCATTAAAAAGCGCTGGAATGGCAAGAGTGCCGGAGACATGGCCGATGACCCGGAGGCCATGGACCTGCTCGCCGGCTATCTGGCACAGGCGCTCATGACCTACACGCTGTGCTACGCGCCGCAAAAGATCATCATCGGCGGCGGCGTGGCCGACCACGCCCCCATCGTGCCGCTCGCGCGCAAAAAGTGCGCCGAGATGCTCAACAGCTACATCGTCACGCCCGAGGTCAACGATATCGACACCTACATTGTCAACAACAGCCTCGAGGGCAAGCAGGGCATCATGGGCTGCCTGGCCCTGGGCGCACAGGCGCTTCAGTAGCAGACGCACCCACAGGGCGTGGCGCGCTCGGCAAATCCAACCTACGGAACGACGCCACCACGCCCCATATAAGCCCTCAAATAAAAAAAGCCGCCTAGGACCAAACAATACGTCCTAGGCGGCCTTTTTGGCGTACATCAGCGACCGTAAGAGATATCGGAGCACAACGCCCGTTGCCGCTCCACAGCAGTCGATCATCACATCGGTGATCATGCCGGCGCGTCCCGGCACAAAGAGCTGAATCGTCTCGTCGATCGAGGGAATCAGCAGCAGGAACACCGCCGTGGGCAGCAGCACGTCAAAGGTGCGCCGGCCCTCAAAATCAAAGGCGTGCGTTGCCAGAATGCCGAGCACCATATACTCGGTAAAATGCGCGCACTTGCGAACAACAAAGTTGGTCACCCATTCATATGGAAGTCCCACGCCGTGCAGGAAACAGCGGATAGCTTCCATGACCGTTAGGCTCAGCGAGCCCGACCCCGAGCCAGGAACCAGCGAATTGCCCCAGATCAAGAGCGCCATCAGGCAGGTCGCGACCGCCCATTTTCGATTGATCTTAACCATGCAGAAGTTATGCCTCCGCGCGGAGCGGCGCGAAGCTGGCGGTACCGCCCTCGATAACGCTCAGATAGGCACGGCCCGTCCGCTTGGCGGTAGAGGACTGCAGGCGCTCAATCTCTTCCTCGAGGATCTGATTGACGCGCTCGTGACGACGATTTTCCATAATGCCGGCGGCAATAGCCTCGGCCCGCTCGATGCTCTCGCGTGAGATACGGGCGGTATCCTCGGGGAACACAGCGCTGTGACGGCCGACATAGGCGGGGGCAGCAGGCTGAGGGGCAGCGACGGGAGCGGGGGCTGCAACAGGAGCGGGCTCGTCAATCTCATCCAGAATCGCGGTGGCGGCGGCCCACATGTCCTCGTGGCCCGAGTAATCGGCCATGGGGACATCAACCTCGAGCGAGGCGTCCGGAAGGTCGCCGGTGTCGATGCGATCTTGGGCTTCAATAGATGCGGTGATGGCTGCAGGCTCATCGAGGTCATCGAGATCGATGTCCGCGGCACCGGAGATGATAGGCATGCTGGCGAGGTTTGCATTGTACGGCGCAGCCTCAGCCGCCTGCTGCTGGGCAGGAGCGCCCCAAAGCGAGCTCTCGGCGGCACGGCGGGCGGCAACGGCCTCCTCGTCCGCGGTCATGGCTTCATCAATGTACGAATTATCGGCAAAAGCGTTCGCGTCCGCCGAGGTAGCGTTGTAGGCGTTATTGGCTGCCGCGTTGGCAACGAGTGCCACGAAAGCCGCCGTGCTGCCCGCAGGGGCGGCCTGGGAGCCCGACACGGCACGCGCCGCGGCGGCGATGTCGTCGCGATTGAGGGAGCCGGTCTGCCCGCCGTTGGTGAGCTCGTCGATGGCGACTTGATAGACGTCGCGCGAGCGTGCAGGGTCGCAGCCCACCGGCGAATCGTCGTCGAGCATGCTGTCGATCATAGACCAAGCCTCGTCCTCGTCCATAGCATCTGCGGCTCGAGCGATGGTAGGGACACCATCATCGGCATGACGGCGCTGGAACGCACCGGTCAGGCCGGAAAGGAATGCCGAGGTAGACTGCTCCGCCTGAGCCTGAGAAGCAGAAGCCGCAGCGTAAGGAGTCGCATCCTGCTGCTGAGCTGGAATCGAGGCGGTCTTGAACTCGCTTTGATGCTGATTGAGATTGGCGGCACCGCCCATGGCATCGGGCTGGAACAGACGCTCTTCACGCTGCGTACGATACTCGGAGATACCCAGCGAGGCGGCATAGATACCCACGCCCGCCACCGCGCCCACGGCGAAGGGAACCGCACCCGCCACGACCGTCTCGTTCACCGACGAAAACGGCAGCGTCGCGGCATACATAACCACGGGAGCGGCAAGGCCGATCCCGCACGAAAGTCCGGCAAGAACTGCTCGTTGTGTTGCATCAGAAGAAGCCATGAGCTCTCCCCATCTTCCAGCACCCAAATCGCATCATTCAGTTGGCTGCGCGAGAGAAGATGAAGCGGGGCTATGCCCCAAAGCAACGGTATATGGTTCGTTTCATCTGCGTTTTCCGTCGCGAAGCTTAAAAGCTATTATGCGAAACCGCCCCGTCGATTGCAAGCGACGATGTCGGATTGAAACGGGAAACCTGCTGCTCGTCGGTCTTGTGGTCAAAAATAAGCGCGGAGCGGCGATATGGAAAAGGGCCGAGGCTCAAAGCACCGACCCTTTATCGCATTGATGGCTATCGCTGCGTGTGGATGACAACCTAGAACGTCTGCTCGTAGTCGCTGTGCTTTTTGGCCGAACGCACCAGGAACTCCTGGTTGGTGTTGGTGCCCTTAAGACCCTTGATAAACGATGCGGCTGCGCGCTCGGTGTTGTTCATGCCGGCAAGAATGCGACGCAGGCCAAAGACAAACGGACGCATCTGCTCGTCAACCAACAGGTCCTCGTTACGCGTACCGGAGGCAACGGGGTCGATAGCCGGGAAGATGCGGCGGTCGGCCAGGTCGCGGTCGAGCTTAAGCTCCATGTTGCCGGTGCCCTTGAACTCCTCAAAGATGACTTCGTCCATCTTGGAGCCGGTGTCGATGAGGGCAGAGGCCAGGATGGTGAGCGAGCCACCGTTCTCGATATTGCGGGCTGCGCCCAGGAAGCGCTTGGGCGGATACAGTGCCGCCGAATCGACGCCGCCCGAAAGGATGCGGCCTGAGGCGGGCGCCGCCAAGTTGTAGGCGCGGGCAAGACGCGTGATGGAGTCGAGCACCACCACGACGTCGCCACCCAGCTCCACGATGCGCTTGGCGCGCTCGATGACGAGCTCTGCCACACGAGTGTGGTTGTCGGCGGGCATATCGAAGGTCGACGCCACAACCTCGCCCTTGATGGAACGCTGCATATCGGTGACCTCTTCGGGGCGCTCGTCGACGAGCAGGCAGATGAGGTGCACCTCGGGGTTGTTAATCGAGATAGACTGGCAGATCTTCTTGAGGATCGTGGTCTTGCCGGCCTTAGGCGGGGACACGATCAGGCCACGCTGACCCTTGCCGATCGGCGACACGATGTCGATGGCGCGACCGGTAATGGAGTCCTTGCCGTGCTCCATGCGCAGCGGCTCGTTGGGATAGACCGGGGTGAGGTCGCCGAACTTGGGGCGATTGCGAATCTGCTCGGGGTCCAGACCGTTGACGGTCGTGATCTTGGCGAGGCCGGCGCGCTTGTCGCCGCCGCGCGAAGGACGCAGCGAGCCCTCGATGACGTCGCCCGTGCGCAGGCGCGCGGAGCGGATGAGGTAGGCGGGCACGAAGGCGTCGTCGTTGGACTTCATGTAGCCGTGAGCATGGATGATGCCGGAGCTATCCGGGCGAATCTGCAGGATGCCCTTGATGTCGCGGAAGCCCTCGGCCTTCGCGGCGGTGGTGTAGATCTCTTCGACGAGTTCGGCCTTCTTCTTGCCGGTCGTCTCAATCTCGAACTCCTTGGCCTTCTCGCGCAGCTCGGCGACCTTCATGGCCGCGAGCTCCTCGCGCGAAAGCGTGGGCTCGGTGGGGGCGGCGTTGCGCTCCCTGTTGCGCTGTTTGCGATCGCGCTGGCGGTTACGACGGTCGTTGTTGCGCTCGTCCTTGCGGTCGCTGCGGTCGTCATTGCGCTTGTGCTGGCGACGGTTGGGGCGAGCGCCGTCTTCGGCCTCGGCGGGCGCGGCGCCATCGGTTGCGGCGGCGTCGGCATTGGCCGCAGCGGCGTCATTGGCCTCGGCGCCGGAATCGACCTGCGCTTCGACATCAGCCTGCCGCTCGGACGCCTTGGACTTAGCGGACTTCTTACGACCGCGCTTGGGCTTCTCGGGCGCAGGCTGTTCGACGTCCTGGGACTCAGCGGCATCAATCGAAGCATCGGCGGTCGTCTCGGCGGAATCCTCGGACGCACCCTTCTTGGCAGCCTTGGCCTTGGACGTGCGCTTAGCAGCAGTACGACGGCTGCGACCGGGACGGACGTCGGCGGGCTCGGCATCGGCGGGAGCGGCCTCGGAAGTCGTAGCATCCTGAACGGGCGCGTCGGCAGCGGTTGCAGACTCGGCGGTCGCCGCAGCATCCCGAGCGGCGGCGGCTGCGGCTGCGGCCTTCTCGGCCTCGACGAAGGCCTTGGGCTTGCGACCGCGACGGTGCGGGCGCAAAGCCGGATCGACAACGGGAACTTCGCTGGCCTCGACAGGCGCAGCGGGCTCAGCAGGCGATGTGCCCTCCCCTGCCGCGGAACGGACCGAAGCCTCAGCGAGCTCGGGGGTTACCTGATCGGCAACCTGCTCGGCCTTAGCAGCCGTGCGACGGCGTGTGCGCGGTACCGACTTCTCGGTCGGCTGGTCGGCGGCAGGGGTCTCGGGCACAGACGGGGCTGCAAGCTCGGTCAGAGCCGCGGCCTCACGCTCGGCAGCACGACGGCGGGCGCGCACCACCTGAGCCTCGCTAATCTGCGCCAACGCACGTGCCTGCGCGACCTCATCGGAAATCGGCGCCGAGGAGTCAGCTGCAACGGTGCGCTTGGCGCGCGTCGTGCGCGTAGTACGGCGCTTGGGCTTGGTGACCTCCTCGCCGTCAGCAGCAGGCTTGGTCGTGCGGCGCGTACGCTTGGGCTTTGCCGGAGCAGCCTCCTCACCAGTTGCAGGCACGGCCTTCTCAGCCGCTGCAGGCGTAGGCGTCGAAGCAGCCTTAGGCGTCTCAGGAGCCGAGGCTTGCGCGGGCGCCGCGACCTGGTCCGACGCAACCGGTGCAGCGGGAGCGGCTTGCGTCGTCGTTATTTCGTTTTCTTGCTGTTGATCAGACACAGTGTTTGCTCAACTTTCTTTTCAAGCCCTGTGATCACATGCTCCCTGCATAAACCTTCAGGGCGGCTAAACAGTCTAGTTCCGTCAAATACCGACGGACATCATTGATCTGTATCGAGATATTTGCGTCATATACGCAGCGTTAGTGTAACACAACCGCCGTCACCTGCAACTTAGTCATTGGGGACGTTCTTAAACGACTATTCAAAAGGGACACTCTTTGGTTTACCGCCCACAAATCTGACTGCCTCCGCCAAAACTATGGCGGTTTACTACGATGAATCGCTCAACCGCGACCACTCCGAAACTTGTTGAACTAAAACCGCAGGTAGATGCCTTGCACTTTTTAGCGAAAAGCCGGCGTGGTTGGCATTTCTCAATTCATCGTAGTAAACCGGCATAGTTTCGTATTTCCAGCAGCCCCAAATTCGTCAATACGCCGGCGTTTATGCAAAAAGCCCGACCTCCGCATGGAGATCGGGCTTATAGGGCTCAGCAAAGCCGAACCTACACGGTCAAATGACTCGCAGATTACATCTGCTCGGGCGCGGAAACGCCAACAAGGGTGAGCACCAGGGCGAGCGTCACGCGGACGGCGTCGCAAGCGGCCAGACGGGCACGCGAAAGCTCGGGGTCGACGGGACGGCCCTCGCTCGGCAGAACCTGGCAGGCAGCGTAGAAGCTGTGGAAGTCGCCGGCGAGTTCCTCAGCAAAGTGCGTCAGACGGAACGGGGCGCGGTCGCGAGCGCAGCTGGCGATGAGGTCGGTGAGCTCGTTGAGCTTGCGCGAAAGGGCGAGCTCGGTAGGGTCGGTCAGCAGCGAGTAATCGACGTTCTCACCGATGGCCTTGGCGGCGACGGCCTTCATGCCCATCTCGTCAGCCTGCTCGGGCGTAACGTCAGCGGCACGGCGCAGAATGGAGCACACGCGAGCGTGAGCGTACTGCACGTAGTACACCGGGTTGGAGTTATCGCGCTTCTTAACGGCCTCGATATCGAAGTCGACCATCTGGTTGGAGCTCTTGGAGATGAGCGTGTAGCGAGCGGCATCGGAGCCGACCTCGTCGACGAGCTCCTGCAGGGTCACCATGGTGCCCTTGCGCTTGGACATACGGACGGGCTTGCCGTTACGCAGCAGGTTGACGAGCTGGCCCAGCAGAACCTCGAACTTGCCGGGGTAACCCAAGGCATCGCAGACGCAGCGGACGCGCTCGATGTAGCCGTGGTGGTCGGCACCCCAGATGTCGATGACGTGGTCAACGCGCTGGAACTTATCCCAGTGATAGGCAACGTCGGAGGCGAAGTAGGTGTACTCGCCGTCGGACTTGATCAGGACGCGGTCCTTGTCATCGCCCAGGTCGGTGGAGCGGAACCACAGGGCGCCGTCCTTGGTGTAGAGGTAGCCCATCTTGTCGAGCTTCTCAAAAGCGCGGTCGACGGCGGAAGTGCCGGCGGTCTCGCCCTCGGTGTCCTTCACGTACAGCGAGCGCTCGGAGTACCAGCGGTCGAAGTCGCAGTTGACGGCGTGGCAGAGGTTACGCATGTTGTCGACCATCTTCACATAGCCGCGCTCACGGAAGCTCTCCATGCGCTCCTGCGGATCGGCCTCGACCCACTTGTCGCCGTCGGTGCGCCAGAACTCGGCAGCCTCATCGATGATGTAGTCGCCGCCGTAGGAGTCCTTGCCCAGGGTTTCGGCAAAGTTGTCCTGGTACGGATGGGTCTCGGGATGCTCGTCGTTCTCATCGGCAACGAAGGCGTCGCGGTCGGCGATCAGCAGCTTATGAGCCTCGTCGATATCCACGCCCTGCTTGGCGATGATGTCGGCAAGCTGCATATAGCGCATGCTGATGGAGTTGCCGAAGGTGTTCATCTGAGAGCCGTGGTCATTGATGTAGAACTCACGCTGAATGTCGTAACCGGCGTGGTCCATAACACGGCAGAGCGAGTCGCCCAGCGCGGCCCAGCGGCCGTGGCCGATGTGCATGGGGCCGACGGGGTTGGCGGAGACGAACTCGACCTGGGTCTTCAGGCCGCCACCGACGTTAGACTTGGCGAAGTCCATACCCTTCTCGCGGGCCTCGCCGAAGATGGCGTTCTTGACGGCGACGGATAGATAGAAGTTGATGAAGCCAGGACCGGCGATCTCGACCTTCTCGATCGCGGGGTCCTCGGGCATATGGGCAACGACGGCCTCAGCGATCTTGCGCGGGGCACAGTGAGCCAGCTTGGCGGACTTCAGGGCCATGGTGGAGGTCCACTCGCCATGAGAAGTGTCAGCCGGTCGCTCGATGGCGCAATCGTCAAGTTCAAATGCGGAAAGGTCGCCGGCCTCCTGGGCCGCAGCAAGCGCAGCGCGTACCAGCTCTTCAATCTTCTCGGGCATAGATCCTCCTTGTGTTAAAGCCCCCGAGCTCTTGGTCACTCGTAGGGCAAAAGCCAGAGTTTGTAGCACTCTATCACAAGCGATAGCTACTGTCGCAAGGTAAAGTCAATCGATATTGCATATGCACAAAATTGACTACAGTTCGCGTGAGGCAGTTCAAAGACGGCGGTTTGCCTGCTGATTGTGCACCCGCTGAAAATGCATATACATGTGCATAAGCCGTTCAGAGTATCGAATACTCTTACCTATCGGAGTTGTGTGATTTTCCTGCATAAAGTAAGGGTTTGCGCACGTCAGCGTGTTATTCTAGACATACGTAAATTCGTATAAGTTGGAGGTAGCATGTTCTCAATCGGTCAACACGTCATTCATCCGGGTCAGGGAGTCTGCACCGTCGTCGGTTTTAGGGACGACACGCCGCAGCCCATGCTGTTGCTCGAGACCAAGCAGGGACATGCGCAGACGATCCTCATGTACCCCGTGGCGCAGGCCGATCGTTTGCACGCCGCCATCTCCCAGCAAGATGCAGAGCACCTGCTGAGCCACTACGACGAGCTGGAGTGCGACACCTTTACCGAGCGCAACAGCTCACTTGAGGAGACACACTTTAAGCAGCAGCTCAAGCTGGGCGCGCCTGAGACGGTCCGCGTGGCAAAGACCATGATGCACCGCATTCGCCAGGCCGAGGAAGCTGATAAAAAACCCAGCTCCTACTACATGCGCGTACTCAAGGAGGCCAAACGCCGCTCCATCGAGGAGTTCGCCGTGGCCCTTGGTGTCACCGAGGAGGCCGCCGAAGCCCGCCTAGCCCAAGCCGCCCTCAACTAACCCATCCGCGCCAAAAACCACCACAAAGGGGACAGTGAACTGCCTCCCATTTCTTGGACATCGGGA
>CABQSP010000060.1:0-10765 GCA_902466855.1 uncultured Collinsella sp.
AAGGAGGGCGCTCAGGATGGAAGTGCTCAAGCTTTTTGCGCCTTACGGACCGGCTTGGCTTGGCGGCGTGCTCCTGACGCTCGTTGCGTTCTACTTCGGGAGACAATTTCTTGAGGAGTACAAACGCCAAAACCAGCGGAAGGGCGAGCTCGACCTGAAGCGCGAGGAGCGCAAGCAGGCCGAAGTCGACGAGAGGGCGCAGCGCGACCGCGAGCGGTCCCAAATGGAGGGGCGCATCGCCGCCCAGATGGAGCGCAGCAACACCCTGATTGAAGGAATGAAAACGCTCATGGAGTCGGTTGTCGCGTCAAATGACGTCCTCCACGCGGACTTGGTCCACAGCCAGGCGCGTAGCCAGGGCATGGCCGAGAAGGTCGACCATATCTACGACCGAGTCGACCTCATGTACAACAAGGAGACAGGGAGATAAAGATGACTGATATACAGGCAGGACTCACGGTGCTGACCGTCCTCGTGGTGCCCTATATCGTGCAGGCTATCAAGACGAAGGCGATGACCGGCAATGTCGCCCGCTGGACGGCCATCGCAGTATCGGCGCTGTGCGGCGCATTGACGGCCATGGCCGGGGGTATGCCGACTGACCCCACGGCGTGGGTTACGTCCATCTTCGCCGCGGTAGGCGGCGTGCAGGTGGCATATGCGGCCTTCAAGGCGGTCGGCGTGACAGACAAGTGGCTCGACGCGCTGCTTGCCATGGGCACTCCGAAGAAGGACGACTAGGAATGGGCGGCAAGCGCCTCGTGCGCATCGCCGCCGCCATCTCGCTGCTTGCTTTGCTCGCCGCCTTCGCCGACGTGGCGCTTATAGCCTCTAACGTGCCGAAGGTGCCGAAGGAGGAGCCTTTGCCCGTCATCTACGACAAGCCGCTCGACAAGCCCGCCGAGGTGCCCGTCTACCTCCAAGCAGACGAGCGCTGGGGCGGGCTTTCGTATGCGGGCGAAGACCTGGCTGCTGCCGGCTGCGGCCTCACGTGCGCGGCCATGGCGTGGGAATGGCTCTACGGACAGGCATGCACGCCGGCGCAGATGCTGGGCTTCGTTGGCGAATCGTGCCTCACGGGCGGCGTGAACGACATGGAAAAGTTCTGCCGTTGGATGAACGCGAACGACCAGGCTTTGGGCTACACGCCTATCCACGACAACGCCGATGACGCCTTGGACGAGGCGGCTGGCGGCTGGATGGTGTTTTGCAGCCTAACTGGCCAGCTCCGCGAAGGCGGCAAGAACTACGGCGGGCACATCGTCCTGCTTTGCGGATGGGACGGCGAGGCGGCGACCTTCCACGACCCCTACGAGGGCGTGGTGCGGCTGAGCCGCGAGCAGTACGAACAAGTTGATTGGGCTTATTTCATAGCGATAGGGAGCGCTGAATAGAATGAACGGAATAGACATCAGCAATTGGCAGAACGGCATCAACCTCGCGGCTGTCCCGTTCGACTTCGTTATCTGCAAGGCTACCGAGGGCACGCGCTACGTGTCGCCCGACTGCGACCGCCAAATCCAGCAGGCGATCGGTCTTGGCAAGCTCGTCGGCGTGTACCACTACGTCAACGGAGGTGATGCCGAGGCGGAGGCCGAGTACTTCTATGAGCGCTGCAAGGGCTACGTCGGCAAGGCCGCGTTCTTCATCGACTGGGAGGAGCGGGGCAACAAGGCATGGGGCGACACGTCCTACCTCAAGGCCATGGCAGAGCGTTTGGCCGAGCTTCTTGGCGTGAGCGTGGATCGCATCGGTATCTACGCATCCAAGAGCGTGTTCCCGTGGGGCCTCACCGATGCTAAGACGTGGGTGGCGCAGTACGCCGACATGAATCCCACTGGCTACCAGGACCCGCCGTGGCACGAGGGCGCTTACGATTGCGCCATCCGCCAGTACTCCTCTTGCGGGCGCTTGGACGGCTGGGCGGGCAACCTCGACATCAACAAGTGCTATATCTCCCGCGCGGAGTGGGAGGCCATGGTGGGCGGCTCCAACGGCGATCCCGACTCGCTTATCCACGGCATCGACGAGACGCCTGCAGCAGACCTCGCGGCGAAGGTGCTCGCTGGCGAGTTCGGAGACGGCGACGACCGCAAGCACGCGCTGGGCGACCGCTACCAGGAGGTGCAGTCGCTCGTGAACCACATTCTCACGGCATCCGCCGAGGATCTGGCCGCTGAGACCTGGGCGGGCGATTACGGCAACGGCAGCCGCCGCAAGGCTGTTTTGGGGCCGCGCTACGACGAGGTTATGGCGGTCATCAACGGGCAGGCCGAAACCGAGCAGGTGTACGTGGTGCAAAGCGGCGACACCCTTTCCGGAATCGCCTCAAAGTACGGCACGACCTATCAGGATCTCGCCGCCAAGAACGGCATCTCAAACCCGAATCTGATCTATCCCGGCATGCGCCTGGTTGTTTCCTAGGCCGCTCGTGGTATCCTAACGAAGATAATCGTGCCGATTGCGCACACCTCGGTTCGAGGAGATGCGCAAACGGTGCACCATTTGAATTGAAGAGCCCGTTACCCTCGCGGTAGCGGGCTTTTTGCTACCCATGCGCCGGGATTCGAACCCGACAGGGTGCGGAGCTGAGGAAACGCGAAGCGTTTTCCAGCGCAGCACGCAAGGAGCGAAGCGACGCGGCGAAAGCGGGCGGCGTCAGCCGCACGCGGACATCCCGCTGGGGGCACCATTTGAAATGTGAAGCCCGTTACCAATTCGGTAGCGGGCTTTTTGCTACCGATATGCCGGGATTCGGACCCGGCAGGGTGCGGATCCCGGCATCTTCCGATGGACCATGGGCAAAAAATGGCAAATATGAGTACTGTTACCGATTTAGTAACAGCGATTTCATGCCTTCAGAAATCGATTTAGACGTCAGGTGTCCTACGGCGGAAGAATTGCAGACGTTTATCGGCTAAGTACTTGGACATATGTTGCGTAACACTGCATATTTTGCAAATAAATAATGCTACAGGACTTGTGACAGTACTCATATTTGACGTTTTTTGCCCACAACCCTTTATACCTAGGCGAATCGGCGGCAAAACGGGCTTCAAAGCGTCCTTCGCAAACAAAAACCGGAGCCCGCATGATGCGGACCCCGGCTCAATACCGTGACGATATGTCAGTTACGCTCTACACGTAGAACAGGATGTCGTCGTAGGTCGGGACCGGCCAGTAGTCGGCGGCCACGATCTCCTCCATGGCATCCACGGCAGCACGCAGCGCATCCATAGCGGGAACGACCTCGTGCGCGTAGACGTTGGCCTGCTCCTGACCATCGAGGCCCTCGGCCTTCTGATGCACGGCGTCGAGCGCCTTGATGGAGTCGTTGATGGTGGTGATGCCGTTGCAAAGCTTGTTGAGCGTATTCTGCTCACACTGCATGGCGGCCTCGGCGCCGGCGGCGCGGATAGTCTCAAGGCCCTTAGCGACCTTGGTGGCATAGGCGGTAATGACCGGGCGATAGGTACGACGCGCCTCGCGAACCATCGTGGTAGCCTCGATGTTCATGAGCTTGTTGTACTTCTCGAGCTTGCAGTCGTAGCGGCACTGAGCCTCGGCCTTGGTCAGGACGCCCGTCTCCTCAAAGAGCGCGATAGCCTTATCGGAAACAAAGGCGGGCAGGGCATCGGCCGTGGTCTTGTTGTTGGCAAGGCCGCGCTTCTCGGCCTCAACGGGCCACTCGTCGGAGTAGCCGTCGCCGGAGAACAGGATGCGCTGGTGGTCAGTCAGGACCTTCTTGCAGTACTCGAGCGCGGCGTCCTGGAACTTATCCTCGGGCGTACCCTCGAGTGCGTCGGCGAAGGACTTGAGCGACTTGGCCACGGCAGCATCGAGCACCAGATTGGAGTCGGAGACGTTCTGCTCGGAGCCGCAGGCACGGAACTCGAACTTGTTGCCGGTAAAGGCGAACGGGGAGGTGCGGTTGCGGTCGGTGTTGTCCTGCATCAGCTTGGGCAGGGTATCGGCGCCCAGGTCGAGCACGCCGCGCGTGGCATGGACGGAAGCCTTGCCATCGATGATCTTCTCGACAACCTCGGTAAGCTGGTCGCCCAGGAAGATGGACATAATCGCCGGAGGAGCCTCGTTGGCGCCCAGACGATGATCGTTGCCGGCCGAGGCAACGGAGGCACGCAGGAGCTCCTGATAGTTATCGACGGCCTCAATCACCGCGGTGAGGAAGACGATGAACTGCAGGTTGTCGAGCGGGGTGTCGCCCGGATCGAGCAGATTCTCGGACTCGGTGCCAAGCGACCAGTTGTTGTGCTTGCCCGAACCGTTAATGCCCTCGAAGGGCTTCTCGTGCAGTAGGCAGACCAAGTCGTGGCGGGAGGAGATGAGCTTCATCTTCTCCATCATGACCAGATTCTGGTCGATGGCCTCGTTGACCTCGCCATAGACAGGGGCGAGCTCATGCTGGCAGGGAGCGACCTCGTTGTGCTTGGTCTTGGCGGGAATGCCAAGCGCCCACAGCTCATCGTCCAGGTCCTTCATATAGGCCGAGACGGTGGGGCGGATAGCGCCAAAGTAGTGCTCCTCGAGCTCCTGGCCCTTGCAGGGAGCGGCGCCAAAGAGGGTGCGGCCGGTGATGACCAGGTCCTTGCGCTTGCGGTAGGCGTCCTTCTTGATCAGGAAGTACTCCTGCTCGTCGCCCACGGAAGGAACGACCTTCTTGGGGGTCTTGCCGAACAGCGCCAAAACGCGCTTGGACTCACGCGAGAGCGCGGTCATGGAGCGCAGCAGCGGGGTCTTCTTGTCCAGGGCCTCGCCCGTGTAGGAGCAGAAAGCCGTGGGGATGCACAGGACATCGTCCTTGATAAAGGCGGGGCTAGTGGGGTCCCAAGCGGTGTAGCCACGGGCCTCGAAGGTGGCGCGCAGGCCGCCGTTGGGGAAGCTCGAGGCATCGGGCTCGCCCTGGATGAGGTTCTTGCCCGTAAACTTGGTAATGGCGGTGCCGTCGTGGTTGGGCTCCAGGAAGCTGTCGTGCTTCTCGGAAGTAATGCCCGAAAGCGGCTGGAACCAGTGCGCGTAGTGCGTCGCGCCCTTGGAGATGGCCCAGACCTTCATGGCATGGGCAACGGCGTTGGCCACATCCAGGTCGAGCGGCTCACCGCCCTCGAGGGTTGCAGCAAGGCGCTTCCAAATGTCCTTGGGGAGGTAGTCCTTCATGACTTCCTCAGAGAACACCATGGTCCCGAAGCGGTCAGTAAGTTCGGCCATACGGAACTCCCTTCGTATCGGCACCGCGTGAGAAGCGGTGTTGATTACTAACGAACGAGTCATAGCTTAGACTCGCCGTGTTTCCGCGACATTACCGTTATGTTGCTGTCGCGAAACCAATCAATGAGGTTACCCTATCGAGGCGGCGTTGCCACCCTCAACAGCCAATCAACTGCATAAATTGCAGACCTCTCCCCATGGTTTAAGGGTAGTCAATTTGGGATGGAGCTCTATTAACTGGTATTTTGCATCAGATACCAGTCTTTATAGTCTGTGCCTAGATTAGCCGCTCTGTTATAGAGAAAGCCGATAGCAAGGCATCTTTGATTGGTATCCTCAAATAGCGAGTGAAACTCCACCGTGGCACAGTGGTGCTGTAGAATCCTTACAACACATCACACTATTACGTATCTAGAGGAGCACGATATGCGCGTCGACGAGGTTTTTAAGCAGGCAGCATCCCAGGGCACCGCGCCCATTTCGTTTGAGATGTTCCCGCCCAAGGGCGAGCTGACCCTCGACACGGCTCGCGAAGTGGCAGGCAATCTGTGCAAGCTTTCGCCGAGCTTTGTCTCGGTCACCTGCTCGGCCGGCGGCTCGGGCAACGGTGCCGCCACCGCCCCCATCGCGCATATGATTACGAGCGAATTCGATACACCCTCGGTGGCACACCTTACCTGCGTGGGCCGCTCGCACGCCGATATCGCCGCCAAGATCGACGAGTATCGCACCGCCGGCGTGGAAAACATCCTGGCCCTGCGTGGCGATCTCCCTGCCGGCGCAACCGAGGACGACAAGCCCGCCTCCGACTACGCCTACGCCCGCGACCTCATCCCCGAGCTCGTCGACGCCGGCTTTTGCGTGGGCGCCGCAGCCTACCCCGAGGGCCACATTGCCTGTGAGGATCTCAACCTCTCGGTCGAACACCTCAAGCAAAAACAGGACGCTGGCGCGAGCTTCTTTGTGACGCAGCTCTTCTTTGATAACGAGTGCTTCTACCGTTTTCGCGAGCTTGCCGACAAGGCCGGCATCACCGTGCCCATTACCGCGGGCATCATGCCGTTTATGGGCAAGTCGCAGATCAGCCGCATGGTCTTTATGTGCGGCGCGTCGCTGCCCTCCCCTGTCATCAAGATTCTCGCCAAGTACGAGAATGACCCCGAGAGCCTGCAGGCAGCTGGTGTAGATTATGCAGCCCGCCAGCTTTGCGACCTCAAGGAGCACGGCGCCGACGGCCTGCACCTGTACACTATGAACCGTCCTGCGATCGCCGCGACCATTATGGAGCGCCTGGGGTAATGGAAAAACCGCACATCGATACAACCACTGTCGAAGTGCCGGCCGACCTTGCGTCGCTGGCACTTTACCGTGTCGATGCTGCGCACCATCCCCGTGTCGACCGTGCCGAAATGCTGCGGTATCTGGGCTACGGCGGCCAGCAGATTGAGCCCGAGCTGTCGCAGCGTATTGAGCTTGTGGTCGAGCGCCTAGAGCTGGATATCGAGCCCCGCGGCGTGCGACGCGTGTTTGCCGTCGATGCCACGGGCGTCGATGAACAGGGCGAGCCTTGCATTCGCTTGGTCGGTACCAACGTTGAGCTGCGCGGTCGCGATATCTATCGCCACCTCAAAGACGCCCGCTTTGCCGCACTCATGGCATGCACCCTCGGCATGGACGCCGAGCGTCGTCTGCGCACCACGGGAGCCCAACATCCCCTGGAGGGCGCCGTGCTCGACGCCGCGTGCTCCGCTTACGTGGAAGCCGCCGTTGAGCAAATGGACCAGCAGGTCAAGACGGACGCCGCCGTTCATGGGCTCGCCGGCAACTGGCGCTTCAGTCCCGGCTACGGCGACTGCCCGCTTACGGCGCAGCGCTCAATCGTGGCTGCACTCAACGCCACGCGGCTCATCGGGCTTACTGTCACGCCTACCAGCCTGCTCATGCCCACCAAGAGCGTGACCGCAGTGATCGGTCTATTTGACGGCGAGGTCCACGACGCCCAGAGCCGCCCAACCTGCAATATCTGCCGCATGCGCGAGCACTGCCGCTTCCGCGCCGCCCACACCACCTGCTATTCCAGCCATTAGGAGCCCTCGATGTTTACTCCGCTTATCACTCATGATCTGGACGGCGCCGCGCTGGCGGCGCCCGTTGATGCCGCACGCCGCAATGGCACTGCATACAAGACACGCACGATCGACGACCTTCGCATTAAGGACGATCGCCTGCGCGCCGCCATCGAGGGCACGGGGCACCTGCTGTTCGACGGCGGCATGGGCACCATGCTGCAGGCGGCCGGCATGAAGGCCGGCGCCCTGCCCGAGCTGCTCAACTTTGAGGAGCCCCAGGTCATTACCGACATTCAGCGTCAATATGTCGAGGCTGGCTGCGACGTGATCACCGCCAACACCTTTGGCGCCAACGCCCACAAGCTCGACAGCGCCGCCACCGTGGCAGATGTCTTTGCCGCCGCTGTCGCCTGCGCCCGCGCGGCCGGTGCCCACTACGTCGCCGGCGATATCGGTCCCATCGGCGCGCTGCTTCGCCCCTTGGGCACTCTGAGCTTCGACGAGGCCTATGACCTCTTTACCGAGGAAGTGCGCGCCGGCGTCGCCGCGGGTGTGGACCTCTTTATTATCGAGACCATGACCGACCCGGCCGAGATCAAGGCGGCGGTCCTCGCCTGCCGCGAGAACTCCGACCTGCCCGTCTTTGCCACCATGACCTTTGAGGAAGACGGCCGCACCTTCCTGGGTACGAGTCCCGAGGTCGCCGCCATCACGCTCGACGCCATCGGCGCCGACGTTTTGGGCATCAACTGCAGCCAAGGACCAGCCGAGCTCCGAGGACTCGCCGCGCGTATGCTCACCGTTACCGACAAGCCCATTATGGTGCAGGCCAACGCGGGACTCCCCCACGTGGACGATGACGGCAATACCGTCTTTGATATCCAAGCCCCCGAATACGCCGAGGCCGTCGCCGGCATGATCGAGGACGGCGTGAGCGTCGTGGGCGGTTGCTGCGGAACCACGCCGGCGCACATGGCGGCCTTGCGCACGCTTATCGACAACCACACGCCCAGCCCGCGCCACCGCAAGCCCAGCATGTCGGTCACGAGCGCCCAGACGGTCGTGGACCTTCCCTGTGACGGCCACAAGATCGCCGTCATCGGCGAGCGCATCAACCCCACCGGCAAAAAGCGCCTGCAGCAGGCCCTGCGCGACGGCGATCTGGACTACGTCGTGAGCCAGGGCATCAGCCAGCAGGAACAGGGCGCCGATATCCTGGACGTCAACGTGGGCCTGCCCGAGATCGACGAGGTCAAGATCATCCAACAGGCGACCGAGCAGCTCCAGGGCTCCACGCTGCTGCCGCTGCAGATCGACTCCACCGACCCCGCAGCCGTCGAGGCCGCCGTGCGCCGCTACGCCGGCAAGCCCATCATCAACTCGGTCAATGGCAAGCAGCAGATCATGGATGAGATCTTTCCGCTGGTCGCCCACTACGGCACCAACGTCGTCGGCCTCACGCTCGACGAAGGCGGCATTCCCGATACCGCCGAGGCTCGCTTCGCCATCGCCGAGCGCATCGTGGCCGAGGCTGCCCGTTACGGCATCGGCCCGGACCGCATCCTCATCGACTGTCTAGTCATGACCGCCTCGACCAATCAACGCCAAGCCGAGCAGATCCTGCGCGCCATGTCCCTGTGCAAGGAGCGTCTGGGCGTCAAATGCGCGCTCGGCGTGTCGAACATCAGCTTTGGCCTGCCTGCCCGCCCGCTGCTGGGCTCGGTCTTTTTGGCTGCCGCTTTTGGCGCGGGCCTGGACGCCCCCATCATGAACCCAGGTTCCAAGCGCTTTATGGATACCGTCTACAGCTATCGCGTCCTGAGCGTTGAGGACGAGGGCTCGACCGGATACATCGAGCGCTATGCCGGCTGGACCGATCCGTATAAGATCGCCGCAAACCCGGCAGCGGCTCAGGCCGCATCGACCGACGCGGTGCCCGCTGCTGGCACCGCCGGCACCGACGGCAACGACGACCCGATTCGTCGCATGGTCGTCTCGGGCCGCAAGGGCGAAATCGCGGCCGAGACCGAGCGTCTGCTGGCAGACCACGACGCCATGGACCTCATCAACAACCACTTTATCCCCGCCCTCGACGAGGTGGGCGTCCTCTTTGACCAGGGCAAGTTCTTCTTGCCGCAGCTCATGGCCTCGGCCGAGGCCGCACGCGTGGGCTTTGACACCATCAAGCGCCTGATGCCCGCCGGCGAGATTGCCGACAAGGGCAAGATCTGCGTGGCCACCGTCAAGGGCGACATCCACGACATCGGTAAGAACATCGTCAAGATGCTGCTCGATAACTACGGCTACACCGTCTTTGATCTGGGTCGCGACGTCGACCCGCAGGAGGTGCTCAAGACCGTGCGGGAGCGCGACATCAAGCTCGTCGGCCTCTCGGCACTTATGACTACCACCGTCGTGGCCATGGAAGAGACCATCAAGCTGCTTCATGCCGAAGTGCCGGGCGTCAAGATCATCGTAGGCGGCGCCGTACTCACCCCCGAATACGCCAAGCAGATCGGCGCGGACTACTACGCCAAGGACGCCGCCGAAAGCGCTCGTATTGCCGAAGAGGTCTTTGGGCAGTAACACAACGGAAACAACCGAGCACCAAAACGTGACGCATGCGCCACTTGGCACGTGCGGCACGTTAGAATAGATAAGACTATGCTCGTTTTGGCAGATAGGAGCGCAAGGATGGCGATCACGCCCGCAGAAATCGCGGAAACCCGCGGCATGGTTGAGGAGCAGAACCTCGACATCAGGACCATCACCATGGGTGTTTCGCTCATGGGTTGCGGCGACGAGAACCTCGACCGCATGTGCACGAAGATCTACGACCACGTGACGCACACGGCTGAGCATCTGGTCGAGACCGCCGAGAACCTCGAGCGCGAGTACGGTATCCCCATCGTCAACAAGCGCGTTTCCGTCACCCCGGTGGCGCAGATCGCCGCATGCTGCAAGGATGAGGACCTCACCCCCATCGCGCATGCCCTCGACCGCGCGGCCGAGACGCTCGGCATCGATTACCTGGGCGGCTTCTCCGCACTCGTCCAGAAGGGCATCGGCGACGCCGACCGCCGTGTCATCCAGTCCATCCCCCAGGCGCTCGCCACCACGAGCCGCGTCTGCTCCAGCGTCAACGTCGCCAGCCTGCGCGCCGGTATCAACATGGATGCCGTGCTCATGGCCGCCCAGACCATCATCGATGCCGCCAAACTCACGGCCGACCAGGATTCCGTCGGCGCTTCCAAGTTTGTCTGCTTTGCCAACATGGTCGAGGACTCCCCGTTTATGGCGGGCGCCGTCCACGGCGGTGGCGAGGCCGACGCCGTCATCAACGTAGGCGTCTCGGGCCCCGGCGTTATGGCCGCAGCCCTGGAGACGCTGCCCGATTCCGCATCGATGATGGAAGTCGCCGAAAAGATTAAGCAGACCGCCTTTAAGATCACCCGTGCCGAAAGACTAGA
>CABQSP010000061.1:0-10345 GCA_902466855.1 uncultured Collinsella sp.
CCGATAAGGCCATCGACCTCATTGACGAGGCCGGCGCCCGCGCCCGCATCGCCGCCAACCGCGCGCCCGAGCCGGTGCGCGAGTCGATGCAGCGCACGTCGAGCTCGTGGGTCTCGGCGACCAGGCATGCGTTGGAATAGCAGGCGGACCATTCGCTGCACAGCGAGATAAAGATCGCGCTATCGTGGCCGTCAGCACGCACGCGGTCAAAGAGTGCCTTGAACTCGCCGGCGCTCGGCTGCGAGGTGTGCGGCAGTTGCTCGGAGCCGGCCATGCGCGCGACGTATTCCTCGGCGGTAATCTGCACCTGGTCGAGCAGGTCCTCGCCCTCGATAATCACATGCAGCGGAATCACGTAAATGCCGAGCTCTTGAGCGCGGGCGGGGGAGATGTCCGACGTGGAGTCGGTTATGATGGCAAAAGACATAATTGCACCTTTCGTTGGGGCGCTTGCGCGCCGCCTTCTGAGAGCAAAGTGCGACAAGTATAGTGGAGTTGCTCTACATTGCTAGGTTCAATTGTTGAATAGACAACAGTTTGAAGTGACGGTGTGGAAATCATCAACTGGGGAAGAGGGATGCCGATGGCGGCATTGCAGCTATGTGAGCGGCCGGTTGTGCTGTTCGATTTTGACGGCACGGTGGCCGATACGGGCCGGGCGGTGATGACCTCGACGCGCAAGACGTTGGCCGCGCGCGGGTTTTCGGAGGCGCAGATGGGTGACCTGCGCCGCATGATCGGGCCGCCCCTGTGGAAGAGCTTTCACGACTTTTATGGCTTCTCCCGCGAGGAGTCGCTTGTGGTGGCTGACGAGTACCGTGCCTTTTTTGATGAGCTGGGACCTGAAGAGTATCCCGTGTTCGACGGAATCCCCGAGCTGCTCGATGGCCTTGCCGCGCAGGGGCATCGCATGGCGGTCGCGACGTCTCGCATGGAGGCGAAGTGCATCGATATGGTGCATGAGCTGGGGATTTGCCAGTTTGAGGCCGTGGTCGGCATGAATCCGCCGCAGGGGCGCGAGACCAAGGCGGATTCGGTCCGCGATGCCCTGGCGGCCCTGGGTGCGACCGCGGACGAGGCCGTGATGATCGGCGATCGCTTCAACGATGTGGAGGGCGCACACACAATGGGCGTGCCGTGCATTGGTATCTATTCGGGCGCGGCGGCGCCGGGCGAGCACGAGGCGGCGGGTGCCGATGCAGTGGTGCACTCGGTGGCCGAGCTTGCTAAACTTTTCGCTATCTAATAGACGTAATGTGAGGGACGGGCGTACCCGTCGCTCATTGGTAAGGAGGTCGTCCATGAATCAGGTGGAGCAGAGCGTTACCGAGTATGTCGACGAGGTCTGGGAGGATGTCGTCGCCGATATCGAGCAGTTGGTGAGTTATCCGTCCGTGGCAGTTTCTGCCGATGCGGAGCCCGGCGCGCCGTTTGGCCGCCCGGTCCGTGATGCGCTCGATTGTGCGCTCGGTATCGCGCAAAAGCTCGGCTACCAGACGAGCGATGACGAGGGCTATGTGGGAATCGCCGATATCCCGGGCCGCGGCGACAAACAGCTCGCGACTATCTGCCACGTGGACGTGGTTCCCGCCGGCCCCGGCTGGAACACCGACCCGTTTGCGATGGAGCGTCGCGAGGGCTGGCTGCTCGGCCGCGGCGTGATCGACGACAAGGGTCCGGCCGTGCTGTCGCTCTACGCCGGCGCCTACCTGCTCAAGCACGGCATCGTTCCGCGCTACACCTTCCGCGCGCTGCTGGGCTGCGATGAGGAAGTGGGCATGTCCGACGTTCACCATTATCTGGAGAACTACGCGAATCCCGACTTTCTGTTTACGCCCGATGCCGAGTTCCCGGTCTGCAATGCCGAGAAGGGCCAGTTTGGGGCGACGTTCGTGAGCCCCAAGATCGACGGCGGGCGCATCGTGTCGTGGTGCGGCTCCGAGGCGAGCAATGCCATTCCGTCGCAGTCCATCTGCGAGCTTGCGATTGCCGCCGATGAGCTGCCGGCGCCCGTTGAGAACGTCGACCGCCTGGAGATCACGGCGCTTGATAACGGGCATGCGCAGATTTTCGCCCACGGTATTGGCGGCCACGCTTCGATGCCTGAGGGCACCATCAACGCCGTCGGCCTGATCGTGGCGTATCTGCGCGAGGCCGAGGACGCGTTTGGTGCACGCGATGAGCGCCTGCTGACGCCTGCCGAGCACGAGTTCGTCAAATTCCTGGCCTTTGTGCATGCGGATGCCTATGGCCGCGGCCTGGGCATCGACGCGACGAGCCCCGCGTTTGGCCCGCTTACCTGCAATCCCGGCGTCATCCGCGTGGTGGACGGCCACATCGAGCAGGTCATCGACGTGCGTTTCCCCGATAGCACGAGCGCCGACACCATCCGCGAGCAGCTCGAGCCGCTCGTGGGGCGCTTTGACGTGACGTGTCGCGTGGGTCATGCAAAGGTGCCGTTCTCGGTGTCTGCCGACGATCCGGCCGTGAAGGCGCTTATCGATACCTATAACGAGTTTACGGGCAAGCATGCCGAGCCCTTTGCCATGGGCGGCGGCACCTACGCGCGCAACTTTGCCCGCGCCGTGTCGTTTGGCCCCGAGGAGACCGGCCTGGAGCTGCCCGCATGGGGCGGCCAGATGCACGGCCCCAACGAGTGCGCCAACGAGGAACAGCTCAAGCAAGCGCTCAAGATCTATATCGTGGCAATCCTCCGTTTGAATGAGCTGGAGCTTTAAGGTTACGCGGTTTCCCAATCTAAGTTGCGGTGGAATAGTTCCTAGAATGGGCCATTTGATGGCCAACCAGGAACTATTTCACCGCAACTCTGTTTTTATTGGTGTAAAAAGCGTGCCATGCTTGGGTGGGGATTGTTATCCGTTTGTAAAGGCTGGGCAGAGCTAGCGGTAAGGGTCTATCAAATGCCCGTAAGAAACCGCAGTTGGCGCGGGCGCTGCCCGATCGAGGCCGTATCTTTCCAAACAGCAAAGCGGGCAGGGTGCCCGCGTTTCGCATGTATGAAAGGAAGATCATGCTCGATCAGGCTTATTCTCGTCGTCAGTTCCTCGGCCTCGCTGGTGGTCTCGCCAGCATCGTCGGTCTCGGTCTCGTTGGTTGCGGCGGCTCCGGCGCATCCGATGCCGCCGACAAGGGTAGCGCCGCCGCTGCCGAGTCCGTCTCCGGTGAGGTGACCTACGACGGTGCCTCCTCGTTCCAGGCTCTCGTCGAGGCTGCTGCCGAGAAGTTCATGGACGCCAACCCCGACGTCTCCGTCTCCGGCTCGGGCAACGGTTCGGGCAAGGGCCTGACCGCTGTCGCCGCCGGCACCGTCACCGTCGGTAACTCCGACGTCTTCGCCGAGACCAAGCTCGAGGCCGACCAGGTCAAGAACCTCGTCGACCACGAGGTCGCTGTCGTGGGCATGGGCCCCGTCGTCTCCAAGAACGTGACGGTCGATGACCTGTCCCTCGAACAGCTCAAGGGCATCTTCTCCGGCCAGATTACCAACTGGAAGGAGGTCGGCGGCGACGATGCCAAAATCGTCGTCCTCAACCGCAAGGCCGGCTCCGGTACCCGCGCCACTTTCGAGGCTGCCGTCTTTGGCGACGAGGCCGTCGACTTTAAGGGCGACGCCGAGCTCGACAAGTCCGGCGATGTCCAGACTCAGATGGCCAGCACCGACAACGCCATCTCCTACCTCGACTTCTCGCACTTCGACGACTCCAAGTTCAACGCCGTCAAGGTCGAGGGTGTCGAGCCCAAGAGCAAGAACGTCACCGACGACTCCTTTAAGATCTGGGCGACCGAGCACATGTACTGCGCTAAGGACGCCGACGAGGCCACCAAGGCCTTCTTGGAGTTCATGCTTTCCGACGATGTCCAGGGCAAGCTCGTCGAGGAGCAGGGCTTTATCCCCGTCTCTGCCATGAAGGTCGTCAAGGACGCCAGCGGCAAGGTCTCTGCTAAATAAGTAATCGCCCCCGGAAAGGTTTGCAATGGCAAAACAGCTGCCAAAGCGCGACCTTGAGAACGTGGGCCTGGGCGTCACGGGCGCGTGCGTAGCGCTCGTGACGCTTGTCGTTGCCGCGCTTATCTTCATGGTCGCCCAAAAGGGCCTCTCGGCTTTTCTCAAGGATGGCGTTTCGGTTGTCGAGTTCTTCACCGGCACCAAGTGGGACCTGGCCAACACAGCCGAAAACGGTCTGCCCTATACCGGCGCCCTGCCCCTGATCGTCACCTCGTTTGCGGTCATGGTGCTCTCCACGCTCATCGCGCTGCCCATCGCCATCGGCTCCGCCATCTTTGCGGTCGAGATCCAACCCAAATTTGGTTCCAAGGTCTTTCAGCCGCTTATTGAGCTTTTGACCGGCATTCCCTCGGTCGTCTTTGGACTGATTGGCTTTCACGTGGTCGTCGGACTTATGAAGTCCGTTTTCCACGTGAGCACGGGTCTGGGCATCCTGCCCGGCGCCATCGTGCTGGCTGTCATGATCCTGCCGACGATGACCACCCTTTCGGTCGATGGCCTGCGCGCCGTGCCCGACAGCTACCGTCAGGGCTCGCTTGCGCTGGGCTACACCCGCTGGCAGACCATCTGGCACGTGGTGCTCAAGTCCGCCATGCCGTCGCTCATGACTGCGGTCATCCTTGGCATGACGCGCGCCTTTGGCGAGACGCTCGCCGTGCGCATGGTCATCGGCGGTATTGAGGCCATGCCGACGTCGCTGCTGTCGCCGGCCTCGACCATCACCACCACGCTCACCACGTCCATGGCGGTCTATGCCGAGGGTTCGGCCCAGGACGATGTTCTGTGGGCGCTCGGTCTGCTGCTGATGGGTATGAGCCTCATCTTCATCCTGATCATCCACATTATCGGCCGCAAGGGGGCGAAGGCTCGTGGCTAGCACGCGCATCCATATCGACGAGGCGAGACTCGGGCGCGTCCAAAAGCAGGATCGCATCGCCACGGGCGTGCTGACGGCAATCATCGCCATCGTCATGCTCATCGTCGTCTCCATGGTGGCCTATATCCTGTTCGAGGGCATCTCGACGCTGTTCCAGCCGGGTTTTCTCACGCAGCCGTCGCGCGCCAACGGAACTCAGGGCGGCGTACTCTACCAGCTGTTCGACTCGTTCTACCTGCTGCTGATCACCCTGATCATCTCGGTGCCCATCAGCCTGGGCGGCGCGGTCTTTTTGGTTGAGTACGCGCCGGACGGTCCCATCCGCGACATCGCTTCCACCGCCATCGAGACGCTGTCCTCGCTGCCTTCCATCGTTGTCGGCATGTTCGGTTTCCTGGTGTTCTCGGTGCAGCTGGGCTGGAAGTACTCCATCATCTCCGGCGCCGTCGCGCTCACCATGTTCAACATTCCCATTCTGGTGCGCGTGATCCAGCAGGCGCTCGAGGACGTGCCGCAGGCCCAGCGCGATGCGTGCCTGGCCATGGGCCTTACCCGCTGGGAGGCCACGCTGCACATCCTGATCCCCGAGGCCATGCCTGCCATCGTGACCGGCATCGTGCTTTCGGCCGGCCGCGTGTTTGGCGAGGCCGCGGCACTGCTCTTTACCTCGGGCATGAGCTCGCCGGTGCGTTTGAACTTCTTGAGCTTTAACCTGTCGAGCCCCACCTGCGCTTGGAACGTGTTCCGCCCCGGTGAGTCGCTCGCCGTGCACATCTACAAGATTTACGGCGAGGGCAGCCCCGAGGCCCAGCAGATCGTTTGGGGCACCGCTGCACTGCTGATGATCTGCGTGCTGCTGTTTAACATAGTTGCCCGTATCGTGGGCAAGCAACTGGCAAGGAAGATGACGGCCGAATGAGCGAGATGAATGCAACGCCCGCAACCGAGGCGGCCACGTCCGAGACCCAGGACTTTCTGTCGAGTGTGGGGGAGAGCGAAAAACGCGTGCGCGTGAGCGGCAGGGCCGTGAGCGACGAGGTCGTGCTCTCCACCAAGGACGTCAACGTGTACTATGGCGACCACCATGCGCTGCACGATACGTCGCTCGACTTTCACAAGGGCGAGATCACGGCGCTCATCGGGCCTTCGGGCTGCGGCAAGTCGACCTTCTTGCGTAGCCTCAACCTGATGAATCGCGAGATTCGCGGCTGCCGCGTGGAGGGCGAGATCAATTACCGCGGGCGCAACGTGAATACCAAGACCGAGAACACCTACGAGCTGCGTCGCTCCATTGGCATGGTGTTCCAACAGCCCAACCCGTTCCGCAAGTCCATTCGCGACAACATCACGTTTGCGCCTAAGCGCCACGGCATCACCGACCGTGACGAGCTCGACCGCATGGTCGAGGAGAGTCTGCGCGGCGCGGCGCTGTGGGACGAGGTCAAGGACAAGCTCGACAAGAGTGCCTACGCGCTTTCGGGCGGCCAGCAGCAGCGTCTGTGCATCGCGCGCACGCTGGCGCTCAACCCCGACGTGATCCTGTTTGACGAGCCCTGCTCGGCGCTCGACCCCATCTCGACGCTGGCGATTGAGGACCTTATGTCGTCGATTGTGGCCGAGCGCGCCATCGTCATCGTGACGCACAACATGGAGCAGGCGTCGCGTGTGTCCAACCGCACGGCGTTCTTCTACATGGGCGATATGGTCGAGTACGACGAGACCGACGAGATTTTCCAACGGCCCAAGGATAAGCGGCTGAATGATTACCTCACCGGCATGTTCTCCTAGTCCGGGACATGCTTGAGGCCCGCGGCGGCCACGGTTGCCACGGGACTGATTGGAGAGGCGGGTCATCTCTTTTGGGAGATGGCCCGCCTTTTGCTCTGCGACCGAAACGACCACCACAAAGGGGACAGGCGCCTTCGTGGTGGTTTGGGGTGGGGCTCGCTGCTATCATGGACAACGTTGAATTTCTACGAAGGAGCAGGGCATATGGCGATTCTTTTGGGATGCGATTCCGTCAGCCTAGAGTTTCCCACCAAGCATATTTTCGATAGCGTGACGCTCGGCGTGGGCGAGGGCGACCGCATTGGTATTGTCGGCAAAAACGGCGACGGCAAGTCGACGCTGCTGAGCGTGCTCGCCGGCACGCTGGAGCCCGATGACGGACGCGTGACGCACCGCCGCGGCACGACGATTGGATTGCTCGGCCAAAAGGATAACCTGGTCGATACCGACACCGTGCATCATGCCGTCGTCGGTGACACGCCTGAATACGAGTGGGCCTCGAGCCCGCGTACGCGCCAGATTCTGGCCGGCCTTATTAGCGATGTGCCCTGGGAGGGCACGGTGGGCGAGCTTTCGGGCGGCCAGCGCCGTCGCGTGGACCTCGCGCGCCTGCTGATCGGCGACTATGACGTGCTCATGCTCGACGAGCCCACCAACCACCTGGACATGCGCACCATCAACTGGCTCGCGCGTCACTTAAAGGCCCGCTGGCAGCGCGGCCAGGGCGCGATGCTCGTGGTCACGCACGACCGCTGGTTCTTGGACGAGGTCTGCACCAGTATGTGGGAGGTCCACGACGGCCAGGTCGATCCCTTCGAGGGCGGTTACTCCGCATATATCCTGCAGCGCGTGGAGCGCGACCGCATGGCCGCGGTTACCGAGGAGCGCCGTCGCAACATGGCGCGCAAGGAGCTCGCGTGGCTGAGCCGCGGCGCCCAGGCGCGTTCCACCAAGCCCAAGTTTCGTGTTGATGCCGCTCGCGAGCTGATTGCCGACGTGCCGCCCGTGCGTGACGAGCTGGAGCTCAAGCGCCTCGCCGTGAGCCGCCTAGGCAAGCAGGTTATCGACGTGGTCGACGTGGACGCCGGCTATGCGGATGCCGGCGGCGCGCCCAAGCAGGTGCTCTCCGATGTGACCTGGCTCATTGGTGCGGGCGACCGCTATGGTCTTTTGGGTGAGAATGGCGCTGGCAAGTCGACGCTGCTTGACGTGATCCAGGGCAAGATTGAACCCACGCGCGGCCGCGTGAAGATTGGCCAGACAGTGCGCTTTGGCGTGCTGTCGCAGCAGCTCGAGGAGCTCAAGCCCTACATGGACGACACGATCCGCGAGGTGCTCGGCAACTATAAGAAGTACTACGTCATCGACGGCAAGGAGACTTCGCCCGAGAAGCTCTGCGAGCGTCTGGGCTTTACGACGCAGCAGCTCTGGAGCCGCATCGGCGATCTTTCGGGCGGTCAGCGCCGTCGCCTGTCGCTGTTGCTGACGATTCTGGACGAGCCCAACGTGCTCATCCTGGACGAGCCGGGCAACGACCTGGATACCGACATGCTCGCGATTGTCGAGGACCTGCTGGACGGCTGGCCCGGCACGCTGATCCTGGTGACGCACGACCGCTTTTTGATGGAGCGCGTGACCGACCAGCAGTGGGCGCTGCTCGACGGCCACCTGACGCATATGCCCGGTGGCGTGGACCAGTACCTGCGCCTGTGCAACGCTACCGCCGAGGGCGAGCCCGTGGGCGCGCCGAGCGCCAAGACCGGCACGTTCGACACCGGTGCCGCGGCAGCTGCGGCCGAAAAGCCCAAGTCGAGCGGTCAGCCCAACGGCCTGTCCAACGCCGAGCGCCAGAAGCTCCGCCGCGAGGTGAGTTCGCTCGAGCGCAAGATGGAGACGCAGCGCACCCGCGTTGAGGAGGCCGAGGCAGCAATGGCCCAAGTCGATCCCACCAACTACACGGCGCTCGGCGAGCAGCAGGCAAAGATCGACGAGGCTCACGCTGCCATGGACGAGCTGGAGATGGCGTGGCTCGAGGCGAGCGAAAAGCTCGAGGGCGAGGAGTAGGCGAGAATGATCAAAGCCGCGTTTTTCGATATCGACGGCACGCTGCTGAGCTTTAAGACCCACCGGATTCCGGCGTCGGCGCAGCAGGTGCTCGACAGCTTTCACGAGCAGGGGATCGCGTGCGTGATCGCCACGGGCCGTCCGACCTACCAGATGCCGGACTGGCTGTTCGACCTGGGCTGGGATGCGTACATTACGCTTTCGGGCCAGCACTGCTTTGATGCCGAGGGGGTTTACCGCAGCTGCCCGATCGATTCGGACGACGTCGCGGTGATTGTGGACCAGGTGGCGCAGGGGCGCTACGACTCGCTGTGCATGCAGGGCGAGAACTCGTTTGTGAACCGCCTGTCCGAGCGCGTGGTGACGGCTGGCAGCAACGCGGGAATCGTCTACCACGAGGAGCCGTTTGAGCACGCCTTTGACGCACCGGTCTACCAGTTCTGCGCCTTTGTGGACCCTGACGACGAGCATATCGTGACCGATGCCGTGTCGCATTCGCTCACCACGCGCTGGTGCGACCTGTTCTGTGACATTATTCCCGCTAACGGCGGCAAGGACCTGGGCGTGGCGGCGACGCTGGAGCGCCTGGGCATCGACGCGAGCGAGGCGATTGCCTTTGGCGACGGCGAGAACGACCTGTCGATGTTTGCCGCCGTGGGCACGAGCGTGGCCATGGGCAACGCACAGGACACGGTGAAAGCTGCGGCGACCTATGTGACGACTGCCGTGGACGACGACGGCATCTACAACGCTGCGAAGCACTTTGGACTCGTGTAGCTGCGGGCCGGCACCTGGCACCTGGGGACACTCCTTGCGGGGCGTCCCCATTTTGTTTTCGTCCCGCACGTTTTGTGAAACACGGCTAACTTTTAGGCAAAGTAGTAAGACATGGGCAACTTTTGCGGTAAAGTTAGCCGTGGAAAGTATCCAAAGGCTAACTAGCAATCATCGCGAAAGGCGGCCCATGGCCCTACGTGAATCCGGAGAAGACTATCTCGAATCGATCTACGTTCTGTCGGAACGTCAGGGCATCGTGCGCTCGATCGACGTTGCGGAGTACCTCGGCGTAACCAAGGCGAGCGTTTCCAAGGCCATGGCGACGCTGGAAAGCAACGGCTATGTCGAAATGGGCAAACGAGATGTTCATCTGACAGAGCGCGGTCTGGAGGTCGCGCGCCAAATGTGGGAGCGCCACTGCTTTTTCGTGGGGCTTTTGGAGGATGCGGGCGTATCGGCCGAGGTGGCGTCGCAAGAGGGCTGCCACATGGAGCACTGCCTGAGCGAGGAGAGCTTTGAGAAGCTAAGGTCGATGTTGGGCCGGGAAGATGTGGCGGGCCCAACAACGGAAGCCTAATTGACCCCCAGTAGCGCGGAGTTCGCGCAAAGCGCGAACCAGCGACCGGGACCAGTAGCCCCACCAACAAAGTTCAATTCAGACAAGGAACCCCGCCAGCAAGCGATGCCCAAGAACCTTCAGCTGTGTCAACGCAGGTCGGGGCCGGGCTTGGTTTTGAAAACATTCCGCACTGATATCTTCTGTATTGAAGACGTCGATGATGCACCCGTATACCATTGACGTCGACACCATC
>CABQSP010000062.1:0-10214 GCA_902466855.1 uncultured Collinsella sp.
CGAGGCCGAGCGCAAAATGGATTCTAAAAAACACCTTGCCAAATAGGAGCGTCAGACCAGGAAACCCCCTTATCCGCAGCTCCGAAGGAGCAGGATAAGGGGGTTTCCATGGTCGAGGACGTTCTGAAAACTAAGTCCAGCACGGGCCCGGACGAGAACAACCGACTACAGGTCGATGTGCGATTCCTTGATCGGGAACGGCTCCGCGAAGTGGCACGCGCAGCAGTGACCCGGTGCGACTTCCTTAAACTCGGGAAGCTTCTCGGAGCAGATGCCCTGCGCGATCGGGCAGCGAGTGTGGAAACGGCAGCCGGTCGGCGGATCCAGCGGTGACGGCGGATCGCCGGCGAGGATGATGCGCTTACGGGTCTTCTGGATATCCGGATCGGGAACCGGCACGGCAGACAGCAGCGACTGCGTGTACGGATGGTGAGGCTCGCTGTAGAGCGTCTTCCAGTCCGAAACCTCAACCATCTTACCCAGATACATAACGGCAACGCGATCGGAAATGTGCTGCACGACGGACAGGTCGTGAGCGATAAACAGATACGCGGTACCGAACTTGTCCTGCAGTTCCTTGAGCAGGTTCAGAACCTGGGCCTGAATGGACACATCCAGAGCGGAAACCGGCTCGTCGCAGATAATCAGCTTGGGCTTCAGCGCAAACGCGCGGGCAATGCCGACACGCTGACGCTGACCGCCGGAGAACTCATGAGGATAGCGGTTGATGTGCTCGGGGTTCAGTCCGACAACGTCGAGAAGCTCGCGGACACGCTCAATGCGTTCCTCCTTTGTGCCCACGCCGTGAATGGTCATGGGCTCGGAGACGATCTCGCCGATGGTCATGCGGGGATTCAGCGAAGCATAAGGATCCTGGAAGATAAACTGCATCTCGCGACGCATGTCCTTGATCTCATGCTTGCTCATCTCGGCAACATCTTTACCCTGGAAGAACACCTTACCGGCGGTCGGCTTGGTCAGGCGCATGATGGTACGGCCCGTGGTGGACTTACCGCAACCGGACTCGCCGACCAGGCCAAAGGTCTCGCCCGGATAAATCTCGAACGAAATGTCATTCACAGCAGAGACGACACGCTTGGAGAAGCGCTTGGCGAACATGCCGGACTCAGCGGGAAACTCCTTAGAGAGGTGCTCGACCTTCAGCAGCGGAGTGCGCTCGTTGGTATCTGCCATTACGCCTCGCCTCCCTTCTTGGAATCCTTGCGCGTACGGGACGTCTCAGGAGCGTTCTTGAGGAACTCGGGGTCACCGGAGTAGTGGCACGCAGAGTAATGACCAGACTCGGTGACAACGCGCTCGGGGCGCTGCTTGCGGCACTTGTCCGTCGCATAGGGGCAGCGAGGAGAGAAGACGCAGCCCTCAGGCAGGTTCATGAGCGAAGGCGGGTTGCCGTGAATCGGCGTAAGCGGCTTCTTCTCTTCGATGGCCTGCTCCGGGATGGAGCGGATAAGGCCCCAGGTGTAGGGGTGGCGGCTCTCGTAGAAGATTTCCTCAGCAGTACCGAACTCGACGGGACGGCCGGCGTACATAACCATGATCTTGTCAGCCATATCGGCGACAACGCCCAGGTCATGGGTGATCATGATGATGGCGTTGCCGTTCTTCTCCTGCATTTCCTGCATAAGCTCAATAATCTGAGCCTGGATGGTAACGTCCAGAGCCGTCGTGGGCTCGTCGGCAATCAGAATATCGGGATCGCAGGCAAGAGCCATAGCGATCATGACACGCTGACGCATACCGCCGGAGAACTGGTGCGGATACTCATTGACGCGCTTCTCGGGCTCGGGGATACCCACGAGGTCCAAAAGCTCGGTAGCGCGCTTGAGCGCCTCCTGCTTGGAGTAGCCACGGTGCAGACGAAGACCCTCGCCCACCTGCTTGCCGATCTTATAGACCGGGTTCAGGGAGGTCATAGGATCCTGGAAGATCATCGCGATATCGTTACCGCGAATGTGCTGCATCTCTTCCTCGGTCATCTCGAGGATGGAGCGGCCGCGATAGCGAACGTCACCGCCCTCGATCTTTCCCGGAGGCATCGAGATAAGACCCATGATGGTCATGGCGGTCACGGACTTACCGGAGCCGGACTCACCGACGACGCCCAGGGTCTCGCCGCGATCGAGCGTGTAGGAGACACCGTCGACAGCGCGAACAACGCCGTCCTCGGTGTGGAAATACATCTTAAGGTCATCGACCTCGAGCAGATGCTGGCCCTCGGGAACAGGCTGGTCCTTCAGGTCCACATAGTTCTTGTTCTTCTTCATCCTTATGCGTCCTTCATCTTGACGTCGAGGGCGTCGCGCAGACCGTCACCCAGCAGGGTGAAGGCGAGCACCGTCGAGAGAATTGCCAGACCGGGCATGATCATCATCCAGGGAGCGGTCAGAAGATACTGCTGACCGTCCTGAATCATGGAGCCCCACGAAGGCGTAGGCGGAATAACGCCCATGCCGAGGAAGGACAGAGCGGACTCGGTCAGAATGGCGCCACCAATGTTCATGGTCGCGTAGACCACGATGGAGGCGACGGAGTTCGGGAAGATGTGACGTACGACGATACGAGCATCGGATGCACCCATCGCGCGCGCAGCATCAACATAGTCATTTTCCTTGACCGTCAGGATCGCGGATCGGAAGACGCGCGCAATCGAAGGCCAGCCGAGAATACCGATGGCGATAAAGACGTTCTGAAGGCCACGGCCGATAACGGCGATCATGGCGACAACGAACAGCACGTACGGGAACGCCAGGAAGATGTCCGCACAGCGCATGATGATCGTATCCCAGATGCCGCCGTAGAAACCGGCCAGAGCACCCATGACCAGACCAATTAGCGTGGAGATCGCGGTGGCCATAATTCCGACGGACAGCGAAACGCGCGCACCGTAGATAACGCGGACGAGAATGTCGCGACCAAGGGCGTCGGTGCCAAACGGGTGCTCTGCACACGGAGCCAACAGCGACGTCTCGGCCATAGTGGTCGAGTCGGAAGCCGTCGGGGAACCGAGCCAGGGCTTAGCCCACAGATCTGCAGTCAGGGCAACCACAACGACGATGATGATCCAGCAGACACCGATAACGGCGAGCTTGTTCTTACGAAGACGCTTAAAAGCGTCGCCCCACAGCGTGCGGGACTTGGCGGGAGCAGATGCGGCCTTGGTGGCGGTAGCCTGCTCCTGAGACTGAGAATCAGTTTCCTGCATGAGACGTACCTCCCTTAGGCCTTATCCGACGGACCGCCAAGGCGGATGCGCGGGTCGAGGAATGCATAGCTAATGTCGACGAGCAGGTTGATCACCATGACGACGACAACGATGAGCGTAACGCCGCCCATAACGATGGGCCAGTCACGCATGCTAATGGCGCGATAGACCTCATAGCCGATACCGGGCCAGTTAAAGACCGTCTCGGTCAGGATGGCGCCCGAAAGCATGCCGCCAAAGTCGACACCAATATAGGTAACGACGGGGATGAGTGCATTCTTAAGCGCATGCTTGACGATGATCGCACGATTGGAGAGACCCTTGGCCTTTGCCGTACGGATGTAATCCTGGTTCATGACGTCAAGCAGCTGCGAGCGCATAATGCGCGCAGCATAAGCGGTCGAAACCGAAGCCAGCGTAATGGTCGGAAGCACATAGTGCATCCAATCCTGATACTGAGAGCTGGAACCGCCGGCACCCGAGATCGGCATGGAGATTGCACCGCCCGTGGCGTCCTTGAGGATGACGCCAAAGAACAGCTGCAGCAACATACCGAGCCAGAAGGCCGGGACCGCAACGAGGATCGACGTGGTGAGCGTTACCAAAATATCCCAGAAGGAATAACGCTTTACCGCCGAAATGATACCCGCACCGATACCCATAATTGCCTCGAGCACGATGGCGCACGCGGCAAGTTTGACCGTATACGGATACTTCTGGGCAAAGATTTCCGTAACCGGCAGCTTGCGCTGATACGAATTGCCCAGATCGCCATGAAGCAGGCCGTTCATGTAATACAAGTAACGGTCCACAAGCGACGTTTGAACGGGGTCGCCGTTCTCGTCAAGGATCGCGTTGCCGTCCTCGTCCGTCTGGACCAGGTGATAGCGAACACGAAGCTGAAGCTCCACCTCGGGGGACAGAGCCTTGTCTCCACCGATCAGCTTGATCGGATCTCCCGGCACGATATTCTGGAGGGCGAACAGAATCAGCGTAACGCCCAAAAACACCGGGATGAACTGAAGCACACGTTTAACGATGTACTTACCCATACCACTCCCCTATCTAGGGATTAACCTAAATGGGATGCCGATCGCCAGACCGGCATCCCAAAATTACCATCAGCCAGTTTACCCCAGGTTAGGGAGAACTGTATGTTTCCCATGAGGTCTACGTAAATACTTGACCCTCACGGAAGCTGCAAACTCTTAAGCGAGCTCAGCGGTACCCAGATCAGCGTGCTTCTGCGGATCGACATAGAGGTGCTTGATGCGATCGGAGCCGGCGATGGTGTGCGTGTAGAACATCACCGGGATGACCGGGCAGTCGGCAGCGACCATTGCGTCGGCCTCCTGCATCTTAGCGACGCGCTCCTTGTCGTCAACCGTAGTGCGAGCCTCGTCGACCTTGGCGTCGAACTCGGGGTTGTTGTAACCAGAGCGGTTGTCGCCACCGAGGGAGTCGGAGTGGAACAGCGGATACAGGAAGTTGTCCATGATCGGGTAGTCGGCAATCCAGCCCAGACGACCGAACTGATAGTTAAAGTTCTGATACTGCTCGAGCAGGGCAGACCACTCGGGGGTATCGGAGACAGCGGTAACGCCAACCTTGGCGAGGTCGCCGATGATGGACTCCATGATCTCCTTGTGGCCACCGTCCTGGTTGTAGGAAAGGGTCACACTAATGCCACGGTCACCGTTGGCACCGGCAGGAGCAACCTTGTCGAGATACTCGTTAGCCTTGTCGACGTCGTAGGCGCAGAACTCCCATGCGCCCTCCTTGTAGCCATCGATGCCCGGAGGAACAATGCCGTCGGCGGGGGTACGGGTACCCTTGAAGATGGTCTTGCAGATGGCCTCACGGTTAATGGCCAGGGAGATACCCCTACGCAGGTCAGCGTTGTTGAACGGCTCGGCCGTGTTGTTGCAGGTCAGGTAGTAGGTGGAAGGCTCGGCGCCGAGCAGCATGCGCTCGCCGTCACCCATGGTGTAGCCGTCCTTGGACACGCCGCGATCCTTCTTGGCGGCATCGATCTGAGCGACGGGAACGTCGCAGACATCGAGGTTACCGGCCTGGAACTCCTTGTAAGCGGTCTCCATGTCCTTGATGACCTGGAAGTGGATGCCATCGATCTTGGCCTTGTCGCCATAGTAATCGTCGAACTTCTTGACGTTGATCTCCTGGCCATCCTCCCACTTGCCGTCCATCATGAACGGGCCGTTACCGACCGGGGCAAGGTAGAAGCTCTTAACATCGGACTCGGCGCACTCGGGAACCGGGGCCAGAGCCGGGTGAGAGGCGACGAAGGGGAAGTCGGCGTAAGCGGAAGACAGCTTGACGACGAGGGTCTCATCGTCAGGGCACGTAACACCGCTGAGCTCGGTGGCGTTACCGGCAAGCAGATCGTCATAGCCCTCGACCATGGAAAGGTGATAGGAGACCTCGGAAGGGCCATACTCGGTAGCGATGGCCGACTTGGTGTTGACCAGACGCTCCCAACCGAGCTTGAAGGACTTAGAGGTAACGTCGTCACCGTTGTGGAACTTGGCCTTCTTGATCTTGAAGGTAAACTCGGTGGCGTCGTCGTTGGACTCAAAGGACTCGCAAGCCAGCGGAACGATCTCGCCCTTCTCGGCGTCGTAAGAGGTCAGAGCGTCGAAGAGCTGATACTCGACCTGAGTACCCTGGTCCTCCTGGACGTTGTAGGGGTCGATGCAGACCGGGTTGTTGATGTAGAAGTTCAGCGTCGAACCGGACTCAGAACCGGAAGCGTCGCCGCCCTTCTTGCCACATGCGGCAAGAAAAGCCATGGAGCTCGCAGCAAGGGTGCCGCCAACAAAGGCGCGACGACCCATAACGGGCTGGTGGAACATAGAATCAGCCATGCCATCCTCCTTATGAGATAGGACAAAGAAATGTTCAGTCGGACACATGTCGAGACAATCCGATCCGAACCATCAAAACGTCGCCCGTCGCTATGGCTGGTTATGCACAACAGGCCAACGTTTTGCAATAGAGTAGCGCATTTTATGCACGATTTGGGGCTAATTCCGGTTAACGGTCAAGAATTTCTTTAGTTGGGCGCAGTATGTGGTGATATTTTTGACTCTGTTACGAATATGTAAACAAAAAAGGGTCCCGCACTTGCGGAACCCTTTACAAGTACTTATGCGGCTCGTGATTAGTAGCCCACGATGCCCTGCGGGAAGAAGAACATGCACAGCACGACGCACACGGCAAACACGACAGCCATGATGACGGTCAGGCGGTCGAGGTTCTGCTCCATAACACCTGTGGCAGAGCTGGAGTTATACAGCGAGCTAGCGATCATATCCGAAACGCCGGTACCCTTACCGGAATGCATCAGGACGAGAATCGTCAGCGCCACGGCAGAAACAGCCCAAACGACAAACAGAAGAATCTGGAACGGACCCATAGATAAGCTCCTTAATAGAACAATTCAAACTCCAGTACTGTACCACAACCCCCGCTCTCCCCTACCCGCCACTCGGGGACGGGGTAGAAATGGCAGAAATACCAAAAAAGGGGTTGCCCGAATATGGACAACCCCCTTGCTAGAAAACGGTATTTGTTTTCTCTTAGGCCTCGGTGGCGAGCACGCGACCCGTCATCTCGGCGGAAGGCTCAATACCAGCCATGGTGAGCATGGTCGGGGCGATATCGGAGAGACGACCGTCCTCAATACCGGTGAGCTTGGCCTTCTCATCAACGATGATGAACGGTACACGGTTGGTGGTGTGAGCCGTAAACGGATGCTTGGAACCGTCAGAAGCAACGTCAAACATGTGATCGGCGTTGCCGTGGTCGGCGGTAATCAGCGCAAAGCCGCCCTTGGCGAGAATCGCCGGGACAACCTTGGACAGGGCATCGTCAACAGCCTCGACGGCCTTAACGGCGGCGTCGAAGACACCGGTGTGACCAACCATGTCGCAGTTCGCGAAGTTCACGATGTAGAAATCAGCGCGATCCTCGTTGATGGCGGCGACAAGCTTCTCGGTAACCTCGGGAGCGCTCATCTCAGGCTGCAGATCGTAGGTAGCGACCTTGGGGGAAGCGACGAGCACGCGCTCCTCGCCCTCCTTGGGCTCCTCGATGCCGCCGTTGAGGAAGAACGTCACGTGGGCGTACTTCTCGGTCTCGGCGGTGTGCAGCTGCTTCAGGCCATTGGCGGCGATAACGTCGGCCAGGACGTTCTCGGGGAACGTCTTGGGGAAGGCGACCTCGACGTCAAACGTCGGATCGTACTCGGTCATCGTCACAAAGTGAGAAAGCTTAATCTGCTCGCGCTCAAAGCCGTCGAACTCCTTGTCCGTGAACACGCGGGTCATCTGACGAGCGCGATCGGGACGGAAGTTGAAGAAGATGGCCGCGTCGCCCTCGTGGATGCCCTCGTTGTGGGCAGCGAAGGGCTCGACGAACTCGTCGCCGCGCGGATCTTTCTCGTAGTAGGCCTTGATACCGGCAACGGGGTCGACATCGGCATCGGACGCGTTGACCATGACGTCGTAGGCGCGCTGGATGCGCTCCCAACGATTATCGCGGTCCATGGCCCAATAACGGCCCGAGACGGTGGCAACGCGAGCGTCGCAACCGGTCTCCTCGGAGATCTTAGCCAGGAAGGCGCAGAACTCGCTCATGTAGCCGGCACCGGACTGCGGGTCAACGTCGCGGCCATCCATGAAGGCGTGGACGCGAACGGTCTTGACACCGTGCTCGGCAGCCATCTTGACCAGAGCCTCGACGTGGTTCATGTGGGAGTGAACGCCGCCAGGGCTCATGAGGCCCATGAGGTGGAGAGTCTTGCCGTCAGCCTTGACGTCGTCCATAGCCTTGACGAAGACCTCGTTCTTGGCAATGGAGCCGTCCTTGATGGCGTTGTTGATGCGCGAAAGCTCCTGGAACACGATGCGGCCGGCACCGATGTTGAGGTGACCCACCTCGGAGTTACCCATCTGGCCATCGGGAAGACCCACGTCCTCGCCCGAAGCGCCGAGCGTGGTGTGGGGGTACTTCTCGTACAGGCTATCAAGGAAGGGCGTCTTGGCAGCGGCGACGGCGTTCTCGCCATCGGCCGGAGCCAGGCCGCAGCCGTCCATGATGATCAGGAGTGCAGGAAGATGACGCTGTGCCATATGTCCTACTCGCCTGCCTTGACGACCATAGAGGCGAAGTCGGCAGCCTTGAGTGAAGCGCCGCCCACGAGGGCACCGTCAACGTCGGGCTTGGCGACGAGCTCGGCAATGTTGCCGGGCTTGGCGGAACCGCCGTAGAGAACGCGGATGCCGTTGGCGAGCTCCTCGCCGAACATCTCCTTGAGGGTCTCACGGATAGCGCCGCAGACCTCCTGAGCGTCCTCGGCGGTAGCGGTCTTGCCGGTGCCGATGGCCCAGATGGGCTCGTAGGCTACAACGAGCTGCTTGGGGCATTTGATCTCGAGACCCTCGAGACCTGCCTTGACCTGGTTGCAGACGAAGTCGACATAGGTGTAGGCCTCGCGAACCTCCTCGGGCTCACCGCAGCAGAAGACGGGAACGATGCCAGCGGCAACGAGGGCCTTGGCCTTCTTGTTCATATCCTCGTCGGTCTCGTGGAAATATCCACGACGCTCGGAGTGACCGATGATGCAGTAAGTGCAGCCAGCGGACTTGAGCATGTCGCAGGAGGACTCGCCGGTGTAGGCACCCTTTGCCTCCCAGTACACGTTCTGTGCACCGAGAGCGATGGGGGCAGCCTGCATGCGGGCGTGAACGGTGGTGATGTCGATGGTCGGCGGGCAGACGAGGACCTCAACGCCCTCGGGAACTTCGGGCAGAGCCTCGGCGAGCTCGTCAGCGAGCTTAGCGGCAGCGGCAACGTCGTTGTTCATTTTCCAGTTGCCGGCGATGAGTTTAGTGCGATTAGGCATCGAGAAGCGCCTCCACTCCGGGGAGAGCCTTGCCCTCGACGAGCTCCATGGAAGCGCCGCCACCGGTGGAGATCCAGCTCATCTTGTCGGCAAGATCGAACTTGTTGACGGCTGCGACGGAGTCGCCACCGCCGATGATGGAGGTGCCGCCGTTGGCCTTGAGCTCGGCAACAGCCTCGGCAACGGCCTTGGTGCCGTGCGCGAAGTTATCGAACTCGAAAACGCCCATGGGGCCGTTCCAGAAGACGGTCTTGGCGCCCTTGATGGCCTCGGCGTAAAGGGCCTCGGTCTTGGGGCCGATGTCCATGCCCATGCGATCCTCGGGGATGGCGTCGGAAGCGACGACCTCGCCCGTAGCGTCCTCGCCGAAGTGGTCGGCAACGAGGTTATCGATCGGGAGCAGGATCTTGACGCCCTTGTCCTCAGCCTTCTTGAGCATCTCTGCAGCGCGCTCGACCCAGTCCTCCTCTTTGAGGGAGGTACCGACGGTCTTGTAGCCCTTGGCCAGGAAGAAGGTGTAGGCCATGCCGCCACCGATGATCAGGGTGTCGGCGGAATCGATGAGATGATCGAGGACACCGATCTTGGAGGAAACCTTGGAACCGCCGACGATGGCGACGAAAGGACGCTCAGGATCAGCGAAGATGCTGGTCAGCGTGTCGACCTCCTTCTCAAGCAGGAAGCCTGCGACAGCGGGGAGATAGGCGGCCGGGCCCACGACGGAACCTTGTGCGCGGTGAGCGGTGCCGAAGGCATCGAGAACGAAGACGTCACCATAGGAAGCGAGCTTCTTGGCGATCTCGGGATCGTTCTTCTTCTCGCGCTTATCGAAACGGACGTTCTCGAGAACGAGGACCTTGCCCGGCTCGACAGCCTCGACGGCCTTGGCGGCCTCCTCGCCGTAGGTGTCCTGGACGAAGCTGACGTCGAGACCGGAAAGCTCGGCGAGCTTGGCGGCAACCGGCTTGAGCGAAAGCTCGGGCTCGAAACCAGTGCCGGCAGGACGGCCAAGGTGGCTCATGAGGATGACGCGAGCGTTGTGCTCGACGAGATACTTGATGGTGG
>CABQSP010000063.1:0-10053 GCA_902466855.1 uncultured Collinsella sp.
GGTTGCGCGCGTGGCTTGCGCGGGACGCGCGGTGCCCGTGGCTTGCGGCCGGCCCGGCGATGGATGCGTTACTGGATGCGAGTTCGGCAGTAGGGGCAGACCTTCCAGTGCGCGTCGAGCGGCCGATGGCAGCTGGGGCACACGTTGCGAACCTGGGTGTCGCACACCGGGCAGACGACAAAGTCTTTCTCGATGGGGGCGCCGCACTGCGGGCAGGTGCCGTACTGGGCAAGCTGGCGCTCGCGCAGGGCCATGTCCAGCTCCTGCTCCTCGCGGTCGGCCGCGTAGGAGTGCGGGCGCAGGACCAGGTAGGCGATGAGGCCCACAAACGGGATGAGGGCGATGATGCCCCATGCCACGTAGGCGCTGGCGCCGCGGCGGCGAGCGTCGATAAACACATAGACGACCGACAGCACATACAGGGCGATGATGAAGCCGACGAAGGCATAGATGACGCCCATAAGCTGCGGCGACATGAGCTCGTTGATGTATTTGGACATTACGGGTACCTTTCGGAATTTTAACAGTCCGGTCAAGTTTACCACGGGGTTTGTTTATATGGGACTACGGCTGGGTACGGGGCTGGCGCGGACACAAACATCTCAATCTGTAACAGGTGGGAGTTGAATCCGGGTCTAGATGTTACAGATCGAGACAAACGGAGGACCCACATGGCAAATGTCTCAATCTGTAACATCTTGGACCCCCAAACCACTCTTACTGTTACAGATCGTGACATTCAAAATCCGCCGGAAGGTTTGTCTTGATCTGTAACATCTACAACCCAAATCATCAGCTAACTGTTACAGATTGAGACAAAGGATAACGTCCAGGAAGAATGTCTCAATCTGTAACAAAGACTCAGCATAAACAGGTCTAACTGTTACAGATTTAGACATTCGAAATCGACTGATTGGTTCATCTAAATCTGCCACAATTAGACCCCAAAACAGTCCCCAGATGTTACAGATCGAGACAGAAGAATCTCTCCCCGGCTTCAATCTCAATCTGTAACAACTGGAAGCCAAATCCTCAGCTTACTGTTACAGATCGAGACAAAACTTCAACGTGGTAGCCGGCAGACGAGGTTGTCGACGTTGCCGGGTCTCCCCTCGCCTGCCGTTGGCGGGTGTTGCGGGGCTGTTCGCCGCATTGCCGCCGCGCTGGGGGTGTCTAAACCGTAGGATAGTCTTATTGACGGCCTGTCAACTCGTCTGGGAGGCACTGTGACAGAAACGTTTGATATCGCGATTGTCGGCGCGGGCATCACCGGATGCGCCATCGCGCGTCAGCTCGCGAGATTTGACCTTTCCATTTGCGTGATCGAGACGGCCAACGACATCGCGCTGGACGCCTCGAAGGCCAACGGCGGCCTGGTGCACGCCGGCTACGATCCGGCGCCGGGCACGGTAAAGGCGCAGGTCAACGCTCGTGGTTGCGAGTTGTACGGTGCGTGGGCGCAGGAGCTGGGCTTTCTGTTCTGCCGCACCGGGTCGATGGTGTTGGGCTTTAACGATGAAGACCGCGCGCACCTGGAGAAGCTGCGCCAGAATGGGCTGGCCAACGGCGTGCCCGAACTGTCGATTATCGGCCCCGAGCGCATCCACGAACTGGAGCCACGCGCGAGTGCCCAGGCCTCGTGCGCGCTGTGGTGCCCCTCGACCGGTTACGTTGACCCATTTGAAGTGGCCATCGCCGCGCTGGAGAACGCCCTGGCCAACGGGGTAACGTTTATGCGGTCCGCGTCGGTGGAGGCGATTGAGGTTGCTGGCTCGGGCGACGACGCGCGCTTTACGCTCGCGACCCCCGCTGGCAACGTGCGCTGCCACTACCTGATCAACGCCGCGGGCAACGGCGCCGCCGACATCTCGCATATGGCGGGTGCCGAGGAGTTCCAGATGGTCTGGCGCCAGGGCAACATCGTGGTGCTGGACAAGGAGCCGCGTACGCTCATGCCGCTCTACCCCGTGCCGACGCCGGTGTCGAAGGGCGTTATCGTGACGGGGACCGTTCATGGCAACACCGTGATCACCGCCACGGCCGCCGTGCGCGAGCCGGGCGATACACAGACCTACGCGACCGATGTCAACGCGCTCCTGACCGGCGCGCACAAGCTGGTGCCCGATCTGGATACGCGCCGCGTGGTGCGCGCATTTGCCGGCGGGCGTCCGGTCATTCAGGGAACGAACGACTTCTTTATTGGACAGTCGGCCGTGGTGCCGGGGCTTTTCCAGGCGGCGGGTATTCAGTCGCCGGGTGTGGCAAGCGCGCCGGCCATTGCCGAGCGAATGGAGCTTGCGATGCGCGAGGCGGGCGTGGAGCTGCACGAGTGGGAGGACTGGAACCCAATTCGCCGCGCGCCGGACGACTTTGACCGCGCTCCGCTGGCGCGCAAGGAGGAGCTGATCGAGTCCGATCCCGCGTGGGGACAGATTGTCTGCCGCTGCGAGACGGTGCCCGAGGCCGAGATCGTGGCCGCGATTCGACGCCAACCGGGCGCGGTTTCGGTCGAGGGCGTCAAGCGCCGCTGTCGTGCCGGCATGGGTCGGTGCCAGAGCGGGTTTTGCCAGAGTCGTGTGGTGGCGATCCTGGCGCGCGAGCTGGGCTGCGACCCCAGCGAGGTGCTGCTGGAAGATGCCGGATCTTGGTTGGTTGAGGGACCGCTGAAGGGGGTGCGCTAGAATGGCGGAATTCAAATCGAGCGCGATTAATTGCAACGTCGTCGAAGCCGTACAAACGCAAGCCTTCGACGTGGTCGTTATCGGCGGCGGACCTGCCGGCATGGCGGCCGCGCTGGCCGCTCATAAGGCCGGAGCGCGCGTGGCCATCGTGGAGCGCGAGCAGCACCTGGGCGGAATCCTCCGCCAGTGCATCCACCCCGGCTTTGGCCTATCGCACTTTAAGCAGGAGCTCACCGGCCCCGAGTACGCACAGCGCTTTATCGACCAGGTGCGCGCGACCGACATTGCGCTGTTCCTGGACAGCATGGTGATTGGGATTGATTCGGGCGAGCCTACGGAAGACAACGCAGTCCATACCGTCACGCTCATGAGCCCTGCCGGCATGCTGCAGCTCACCGGGCGCGCCGTCGTCCTTGCCATGGGTTGCCGCGAGCGCACCCGCAGCGAGATCAAGATCCCTGGCGGCCGTCCCGCCGGCGTCTTTACGGCCGGCTTGGCGCAGCGATACATCAATATCGAGAACCTCAAACCCGGATCGCGCGCCGTCATTTTGGGCTCGGGCGACATCGGGCTTATCATGGCGCGCCGCTGCACGCTCGAGGGGATTTCCGTCGAGGGCGTCTACGAGCTCATGCCGTACGCCAACGGTCTGCGCCGCAACGTCAAGAACTGCCTGGACTACTTTGGAATTCCGCTGCACCTGTCCACCACCGTCACACGCGTGATCGGGCACGACCGCGTGGAGGCCGTCGAGGTGAGCCAAGTCGACGAGCGCCTGGCGCCCATTCCGGGGACCGAGCGCATTGTTCCGTGTGACACGCTACTGCTTTCGGTGGGATTGATTCCCGAGAACGAGCTTTCGGTTGCCGCAGGCGTTGAGCTTGACCCGCGCACGCGCGGCGCCGTGGTGGACCAAAGCCTGCAGACGGGCGTGCCGGGCATCTTTGCCTGTGGAAACGTGCTGCACGTGCACGACCTGGCCGACAACGTGACGACCGAGTCCGAGAGGGCTGGCGCAGCTGCGGCGGCGTACGCGCTGGGCGGCGAAGCCGAGACGGACGCGGTCGCGGACACGGGCTTCGAGCTCACGGTCTCCCCCGCCGGCATTGCGAGCTACGCGCTGCCGGGACGCATTACGGCTGTGACACTCACCAAGCTCAACTTCCGCGTGCGCCGGCCAGTCGATGCCGCCTGCGTGAGGATCTTGGCCGACGGCGAGGAACTGTTCGCCGGCAAGGTCCGCGCGTTTAAGCCGAGCGTTATGGAAAGTTTCCCACTGCCGTCAAAGGTGATTCAACGCGCACTCGAACTGGGTGCAAGCGAGATCGTCCTGTCCGTCGACCCCGTTGAGGAGGCGTAGAGCCATGAGCACGAACGCGATCGAGACGCTCAAGTTCAACTGCACGACCTGCCCATCCGAATGCCTTCTGACCGTAGAGGTAGAGCGTGACGCAGACGGCGTGGCAGAGGTGCGCTCCGTAGCCGGCAACAGTTGCCCGCGCGGTGATAAGTTCGCACATCAGGAACTCATCTGCCCCATGCGCGTGCTCACCACCACCGTGGCCGTATCTGGCGGCGACGAAGCCCTGCTCCCCGTGCGCACGGCCGAAGCCATCCCGCTGGCACTCCACGCCCAAGCCATGGCCCTCATCCGAGGTCTAGTCGTCAACGCCCCCATCCATATGGGCGACATCATCCTCCCCAACCTCCTAGACACCAACATCAACCTAATAGCCAGCATGGACATCGACCGAGCCTAAGTGGCTAATTAGGGACGGGGCTCTTTTAGCTACCCCGCCATCCACCCCACCCCTCCTCAATTGCGGTGAAATAGTTCCTGATTTCCGCCAAAACCCCGGCATCCAGGAACTATTCCACCGCAACTATCCTTGGAATCGGTATTCAGCTTGTGCCTACTTTAGTGCCATTTCAAAACTATGCCGGATTACGGGGCCGATTCGGAGACCCCCATCCATACCGGCAGTTTTCGATTTTTGATAAGCCGTCTACCTGCGGTTTTAATATCGCGATTTTACCCATGGTCAAGTAATACAGGTCCAGCCCCGTAATCCGCCATACTTTTGAAACCAGCCCATTTAGGACGGGCCTCTTATGACTCCTTTTTCCTGCACACTTGCCAGGCTGGCCATGCCAAGGAGTGTCCCGAAGTGCCGTCATAAAAGGAGCGTCCCTATGTGCCGGGCTTGGGATACCATGGTGGCACCCTAGCGAAAGGACGATGTATGGCACATGTCGATGACCAGCGTGTGGCGCACGTGCTTGATGCGCTCGAGGCTCAGCACCCCGGCGCACAGCTGCTCGTAAACGACCCGTGGTCGATTTACTATCTGACCGGTTTTTATACCGATATGTTCGAGCGTTTTTGCGGCGTGCTGCTCGCACGCGGTAGCGAGCCCGTGATCCTAGTCAACGCCCTGCATCAGCTGCCAGAGTATGACAATGCCCGTGTTGCCTACCACACCGATACCGATGTCGTGGCCGACGCCATCGCGAGTGAGATCGACCCGGCCAAACCACTCGGCATCGACACCGTCATGCGTTCCGGCTTTTTGATGCCGCTTATGGAGCGCCACGCCGCCAGCGAGTTTTTCCTGGGTGACTTTGCCGTCACCGCCGCACGCTCCTGCAAGGATGCCGCCGAGCAGGAGCTTATGCGCGCGTCCTCTGCCGCCAACGACGCCGTGATGGCCGACGCCATCAAGCTCGTCCATGAAGGCGTGACGGAGCGCGAAATTGCCGATCAGATGCTCGGTCTGTACCGCAAGCACGGCTGCGAGGGCTTTAGCTTTCCGCCGATCGTGAGCTTTGGTGCCAACGCAGGCGACCCGCATCACGAACCCGACGACACCGCGCTCAAGAGCGGCGACGTGGTGCTATTCGACATTGGCGGACGCCATCGCAACTACTGCTCGGACATGACGCGCACGTTCTTTTGGGGCGAGCCGGACGAGGAGACGGCGCGCATCTACGATATCGTGCGCCGCGCCAACGAGGCCGCCGAGGCGCTCATCGCACCGGGCGTGCGCATGTGCGGCCTGGACCGTGCCGCGCGCGACGTGATTGAGGACGCGGGCTACGGCGAATACTTTACGCATCGCCTGGGTCACTCGATCGGCCTGCAGGACCACGAGCCGGGCGACGTCTCGCTGGTCAACGAGCAGGTCGTAGAGCCGGGCATGACGTTCTCCATCGAGCCGGGCATATACCTCCCCGGCCGCACCGGTATCCGCATTGAGGACCTGGCCCTGGTGACCGAGAACGGCGTCGAGATTCTCAACGCCTACCCCCACGATCCGGTCCGCCTAGACTAGCCAACGTGACAAAGGGACAGCCCCTTTGTCGCATTGCGATTACGTCGCGCCACGAAAACGGACTATCTACTACGTTCAACCCGCATGGGTCGACCATGCGGGTCTTTTTTAAAAACCAGCAAGCCATCTACCTGCGGTTTTGATTTCGCAATTCTCGGTATGGTCGAGGGTTACCGGTCAAACGTAGTAGATAGGCCCATTTCGTGGCAAGCGAGTCAACTCGGGGCACAGGGCAACCAAAAAAGCCCCGTCCCAAATTGGCTGCTTTTGAGTTGCGGTGATATACGGACTGTTTGAGGCTTCTGGCTTGTAAAACAGTCCGTATTTCACCGCAACTGCTGAGGGGATGGGTTAACGGAGCAGCCCCGCTACTTCGCCGGCTAGGGTGATGGTGCCGGCGGCTACGAAAGGCTCGTCTGCGGCATCGAGGGCCGCGAGGGCCTCGGGCACGCTCGAGTACACACCGGCAAGCTTGTTGGCGTCCACAAGTGCGGCGAGCTCCTCTGCCGGCAGGGCGCGATCGGAATCGGTCTGGGTCACAACCACGCGCGGAAAAGCCGGGATCAACACGTCGACGATGCCTGCCACGTCCTTGTCGGCCAGCGCGGCGCACAGCAGCGTGGGGCGATTCTCCACGCACGGATCAATCTCGTCCAGCGCGCTCACAAAGTTCTCGCAGCTCTGGGGGTTATGACAGGCGTCAATCAGCTTAAGCGGATCGGTCCCCAGCACGTCAAAACGACCCGGTGTGGGGCAACCCATAAGCGATGCATCCAGCGCATCGTGGTCGAGCTCGCGACCCAGATACCCCTCGCAAAGCATAATCGCGCACGCGGCATTCTGCGGCTGATAGGCCGGCTTGACCATGCTCGACGTATAGATCGCACGTGGCGTGGTGCAGCTAAACTCAACCGTGTCGCCCACATGCGCCGGCACCTTAGTCGTGGCATGGCTCACCACGAGCGGCACGATGCCGCACGCGCGGCAACGGGCATCCATCACGCGCTGAACGCTCGCCTCGTGCGTGCCCTCGCCCAGCACAACCAGGCGTCCGGGCTTAATGACCGCAGCCTTCTCCCCCGCAATGGCCTCGAGCGTATCGCCCAAAATACGCGTGTGATCGAGCCCAATGCCCGTAATGGCAACGGCGACGGGATCGGTCGCACTCGTGGCGTCCCAACGTCCGCCCATGCCGACCTCAAGCACGGCCACGTCCACGCAAGCCTCGGCAAACACAACAAGCGCAGCGGCCGTCAGCAGGTCAAACGGTGTGATGGTATAGGCACGCTCACCCGCCGCCACACGGCGCGCATTCACGCGATGCCCCGCCTCGACAGCTGCTGAAACGCCACGAGCAAAGGCCTCGTCGCTCACGACGCGTCCATCGACCTCCATACGCTCGGGATAGTGCACCAGCTGCGGCGACGTATACAGCGCGGTCTTGAGCCCCTCACCACGAAGAATGGCAGCCGAAAAACGCGTAGTCGAAGTCTTGCCATTGGTACCGGCAACCTGAATGCAATCAAAGTACTCGTCCGGACGCCCCAGCTCATCGAGCATATCGACAACAGTCTCAAGCAGAGGACCAGCATCCCCAGAAATCCGCCCCGTATCAGCAGCAAGCCCAACAGCCTCATCAAACGAAAGCAACTCAAACGAGAAAGGAACGACATACGACCCAGAACGCTTAGCCATAACCCAAAGTCCCCCATAACAGAAAAAGAGGCCCACCAAAAAGAATGAGCCCCTCGCGTTGACAATATCAGCCTTTATCCGCTTGCAGCAAGATCAAGGCCACAACCCAGTGGCCCTAACCGGCAGGCAGCGGACGCCTCCGTAACCGCCATGGGAGCGGTTTGGGGCTTTGCTCGATACAAGTTCCGCACGAGCCGAAGGCCACTTAATGTGGCCTTCGTGCGAGCAGGACTGTCCGCAGCAGCGAGCAAAGCCTAGCCGACCGGCCCCAATCAAGTTAAAAGGAGCTGATATGTGCGATTGCACAGATCATAAGGACGAGATCCCTGCCTACGACGCGCAGGCCATTGAGTCCAGGTGGATGAAGGCTTGGGAGGACTCCAACCTCTTTGCCGTCGACACCGACGACAGCAAGCCCAAGAAGTACGTGCTCGAGATGTTCCCGTATCCGTCGGGCGACCTGCACATGGGCCACGCGCGCAACTATACCATTGGCGATGCCATGGCCCGTCAGGCCCGCATGCGCGGCTACGACGTGCTGCACCCCATCGGTTTCGATGCCTTTGGCCTGCCTGCCGAGAATGCTGCCATCAAGCACAACACGCAGGCTGCCGCCTGGACGTATAAGAACATGGACCAGGCCCTCGCCACGATGAAGCGCATGGGCTTCTCCTACGATCTGGATCGCATGGTCAAGACCTGCAGCCCCGACTACTACCGCTGGGGCCAGTGGATTTTTGAGAAGATGTGGGAAAAGGGCCTGGTCTACCGCAAGAAGAACCCGGTCAACTGGTGCCCCACCTGCAAGACCGTTCTGGCCAACGAGCAGGTCACCGAGGGCAAGTGCTGGCGTTGCGGCACCGAGCCCGAGAAGCGCGACCTGGAGCAGTGGTACTTCAAGATTACCGAGTACTCCCAGGAGCTGCTCGACGATCTGGAGAAGCTCCCCGGCTGGCCCGAGCGCGTTAAGCAGATGCAGGCCAACTGGATTGGCCGCTCCGAGGGCGCCGAGGTCGACTTTACCCTGTGCGACAAGGATGGCGAGCCCATCGAGGGCGACGAGGGTAAGATCACCGTCTTCACCACGCGTGCCGACACCCTCTTTGGCGTCTCCTTCTTTGTCCTGGCTCCCGAGTACGCTCGCTTGCACGAGCTCGTCGAGGGCACGGAGTACGAGGAGGCCGTCACCAAGATCGTCGAGGACTCCAAGCATATCTCTGCCGTCGAGCGTGCCCAGGGCACACTCGAGAAGCATGGTGCCTTTACCGGCCGCTACGTGGTGAACCCCGTCAACGGCGAGAAGGTCCCCGTGTGGGTTGCCGATTATGTCGTTGCCGACTACGGCACCGGCGCCGTCATGGCCGTTCCCTGCGGCGACCAGCGCGACTTTGAGTTTGCCCGCAAGTACGACCTGCCGATCGTGCCGATCATCCTGGACGATGACGACCGCGCTGCCGTCGAGGCCAGCGGTGAGACCATCGATACCTTCCATGCCGAGACCGTCGACTGGGACTGCGCCCACGCTGCTGAGGGCACGCTCGTCCAGTCCGGTAAGTACACCGGCATGCGCGGCGGCAAGCACTCCGAGGGCGAGGCTGCCATCGTGGCCGACCTCGAGGCTATGGGCTGCGGCCGTCGTAAGGTCGAGTTCCGTCTGCGCGACTGGCTCATCAGCCGCCAGCGCTATTGGGGCAACCCCATCCCGGCCATCCACTGCGAGCACTGCGGCATCGTGCCCGTGCCCGAGGACCAGCTGCCGGTGACGCTTCCCGAGAACCTGGACCTGGGCGCCGGCGAGACCCTTGCCGAGTGCAAGGAGTTCTACGAGACCACCTGCCCGGTTTGCGGCCGCCCGGCCAAGCGCGAGACCGATACCATGGATACCTTCACCTGCTCCAGCTGGTATTACCTGCGCTACACCGACCCGCACAACACCGAGCTGCCCTTCTCCCGCGAGGCCGCCGACCGTTGGATGCCCGTCGATAACTACATCGGCGGCATCGAGCACGCCATTCTGCACCTGCTCTACAGTCGCTTCTTTACCAAGGCCCTGCGCGACCTGGGTCTGCTGAGCGTGGACGAGCCCTTCACCAACCTGCTGTGCCAGGGCATGGTCAAGGACGAGAACGGCGACACCATGTCCAAGTCCAAGGGTAACGTCGTGCCCCCGAGCTCGGTTATCGAGCCCTACGGCGCCGACACCATGCGTCTGGCTATCCTGTTTATCGCCCCGCCCGAGAAGGACTTCGACTGGGATCCCAAGGCCGTCGAGGGCGCCAACCGCTTCATTAAGCGCGCCTGGCGTATCGTGTGGCAGCTCGTCCAGTCGGGTGACGCCAGCGTAG
>CABQSP010000064.1:0-9717 GCA_902466855.1 uncultured Collinsella sp.
ACGGAGACCGCTATCAGGTTTTGCTGGGCGTGACTGGTTCGGGCAAGACCTTCACGATGGCAAAGACTATTGAGGCCCTGGGAAAGCCGACGCTGGTCATGGCTCCGAATAAAACGCTCGCCGCTCAGCTTGCGAGCGAGCTCAAAGAGTTCTTTCCCAACAACGCTGTGGTCTACTTCGTCTCGTACTACGACTACTATCAGCCCGAGGCGTATGTGCCGCAAAGCGATACATATATCGAGAAAGACTCCTCGATTAACGAAGAGGTCGAGATGCTGCGACATCAGGCGACTGCATCGCTGCTATCTCGACGCGATGTGATCGTCGTCGCATCGGTCTCGTGTATCTATGGCATTGGCTCTCCCGAGGACTATGCGGGCCTAGCTCCGAACGTCGACAAGAAGGTGCCGCTCGAGCGCGATGACTTTATCCATGCACTTATCGACATTCAATATGATCGCAATGACTATGACCTGGCACGCGGCACGTTCCGCGTGCGCGGCGATGTTGTCGACGTGTATCCGCCCTATGCCGAGCATCCGTTGCGGTTTGAGTTCTTTGGCGACGAGGTCGAGCTGATTGCCGAGATTGACGAGGTCACCGGAGAGATGCTGCGTGAGTACGAGGCCATTCCCGTGTGGCCGGCCTCGCACTACGTGACTGAGAAGCCTAAGGTCAAAGCGGCTCTGAAATCAATCAGTGAAGAGTGCGAGAAGCGTGTGGCCGAGCTCAAGGCGACTGATAAGCTGCTCGAGGCACAGCGTCTGCAGCAGCGCACCGACTATGATCTTGAGATGCTCGAGACGATGGGCTTTTGCAACGGCATCGAGAACTACTCGCGTCATCTGGACGGTCGCAAGCCGGGTGAGCCGCCGTTTACCCTGATTGATTACTTTCCCAAGGATATGCTCTGCATCATCGACGAGAGCCATGTAACGGTGCCGCAGATCCGCGGCATGCACGAAGGCGACCGCTCGCGTAAGGTGACGCTGGTGGAGCATGGTTTTCGTCTGCCTTCGGCACTCGATAACCGCCCGCTTCGTTTCGATGAGTTTGAGGCGAGGATTCCCCAGTTCATCTACGTCTCGGCCACGCCGGGCGACTATGAGCTGCGGGTTAGCCAGAACGACGTTGAGCAGATTATTCGTCCGACCGGCCTGCTCGACCCCAAGATCGATGTGCGTCCGGTTCGTGGGCAGATTGACGATCTTGAGGACGAGATTCGCGAGCGCGTTGCCCGCAAGGAGCGCGTGCTGGTGACCACGCTCACCAAGCGCATGGCCGAGGACCTGACCGACCATCTGCTTGATGCCGGCATTAAGGTCAATTACATGCACTCCGATACAGCGACGATGGACCGTGTCGAGATCCTGCGAACGCTGCGCGAGGGAAAGATTGATGTTCTCGTCGGCATCAACCTGCTCCGCGAGGGTCTAGACCTTCCCGAGGTCTCTCTGGTGGCAATTCTCGACGCTGACAAGGAAGGCTTCTTGCGCAACCGCCGTTCGTTGATTCAGACGATTGGCCGTGCGGCCCGTAATGCCGACGGCGAGGTCATCATGTATGCAGACGTTGTGACCGATTCGATGAAAGAGGCCATCGAGGAGACGCAGCGCCGTCGCGAGATTCAGATGGCATATAACGAAGAGCATGGCATTGTGCCCAAGACGGTCCGCAAGGCCATTAACGACATTACGAGCTTTATTGCCGAGGCCGAAAAGACTGTGGGCTCGAAGGGACGCTCGAGAGGCGATTCGCTGGGTCACGGTGCGTTCTATACGCCCGACGAAAACGGCGAGGGCGCCGCGCCGGAGACGGTGGCACCCGAGCAGACGCTTGCCGAGCAGCTGGAAGGGCTACCGCATGACGAGCTCGTGCGGATCGTCGAGACCATGGAGGAAGACATGCGTAACGCTTCCGCCGCCATGGACTTTGAGGAGGCGGCACGTCTGCGCGATGCCGTCGTTCAGATTCGGGCGATGCTCGAGGGCGCATCTGAGGACGAAACGATCGAGCGTTTGCGTTCGCAGGCTCGCAAGGGCTCTACCTTTGCTTCGGGCAGAAAACGCCAGGGTGCACGATTCAGGAAGTAGCGAACAGGCCCCGAGTTCCCTGTGGAGCTCGGGGCCTGTGTCATTTGGACGCGGGAGTTCGTGCACTAGAGGTCTGCTATCAGCGCCTCGGCGCAACGGATGCCGTCGGTGGCGGCGCTCATGATGCCGCCGGCATATCCGGCGCCCTCGCCGCAAGGGTAAAGGCCCGGGGTCGACACGGCATGGCACGCTCGGTCTCGGGTGACAGTGACCGGTGAGCTCGAACGCGTCTCCACGCCAGTGAGGACCGCATCGGGGCGGTCATAGCCGCGCAGTTTCTTACCGAGCAGGGGGATTCCCAAACGAAGCGACTCGACGATATGCTGCGGCAGGGCTTCGTCAATTGCCGTCCAGGTCACACCGAGCGGATAGGTGGGCTTTACCTTTCCGGGAGCCTTGCTGGCGCGTCCCGCAAGGAAATCCCCGACGAGCTGTGCCGGCGCGTTCCAGTTGGAGCCACCCAGGCGATAGGCGGCTCGCTCGCAGGCGCGCTGGAGTTCAATGCCTGCGAGCGGGTCATCGTCGGGAAGGTCGTCAGGTGTGACGTTAACGAGTAGGGCGGCATTTGCGTTGCGCCCGTCGCGGGCATTGAGGCTGGCACCGTTGACGCACAGATGGCCCTGCTCGGAAGAAGCCGCGACAACCTGTCCGCCGGGGCACATACAAAACGAGAACACACTGCGGCCGTTGGGGAGATGGGCGACAAGCTTGTAGGGGGCTGCTCCGAGTGCCGGGTGCCCCGCCGAAGGGCCATATTGGGCGCGGTCGATGTCGCGCTGTGGATGCTCGATGCGCACACCCATGGCAAAGGTCTTTTGCGCGAGGGCAACGTTATGTTCTTTGAGAAGCTCGAATACGTCGCGGGCGGAATGGCCGCAGGCGAGAATGAGGTGCTTTGTGGCGATTGTTTCGCTTGTGGTTTCTTGCGGCGGTTGGACATCAACGCCGGCGATGGCGCCAGATCCATCGGTTCGAATATTGACGAGCTTTGTTCGATAGCGGACGGTTCCACCGAGCCGCTCGATGCGCTGAGAAATGTTGGTGACGACGGTGGGGAGGATGTCGGAGCCAATGTGCGGCTTGGCGTCCCACAGGATGTCGCGAGGTGAGCCCGCTTCGACGAAGGTCTCAAGAATCAGCCGATGGGCAGGATTCTTGGTTCCCGTGTTGAGCTTGCCGTCCGAGAAGGTCCCTGCGCCGCCCAGGCCAAATTGGATATTGCTTTCGGGGTCGAGGATACGCTCCTTAAGAAAGAGATCAATCGCTTCCGAGCGGCGAAGTGCGGGGTCGCCTCGCTCGATGAGCAGGGGTTTAAGGCCCGCTTCGGCAAGGGTGAGGGCGGCGAAGAGACCGGCGCAACCGGCGCCGACAACGACGGGACGCCCCTTGGGTGCATTCGGGACAGGGTTGGGGAATGAAGGAGCCTCGCCGTCTACTATGCGGATGCGCGAGCGGTCGCGCTCGGCGACGCGGTCGACCACCTCCTGCTCGAGTCGAGAGCTTGTCAGCTCAACTCGAAAGCTCAAAATAAAATGGACATCTCGCTTTTTACGGGCGTCGATTGACTTGCGATGGAGCTCAATGGCTTTAATCTGGGAATCCTCGCATCGCAGGGCTCGTTTGACGGCACGTCTACCAATAGCAAGGCAGGCAGTTTCGTCGCCGGCCTCATCGAGTGACGCGTGGACTTGGGTGATTTCGATCATCGAGGTCTCCTTAGATGCAAGAAAGAGGCCGCCCGGTGTCCCAGACGGCCCGAATGCGTTTTGATTATAGACTGCGCGGCTATAGGCTGCTTGCAGCGCGAATACCCGAGATCCAAGCCCACGCAAGGTTGAAACCGCCGCAATCGGCATCGATGTCGAGCGCCTCGCCACAGATGTAAAGTGGGGCGCTTGCCGCGTTGCTCACGCAGAGGTTGGGAGCTGAGACGCTCTCGATGGGCACGCCGCCGCGCGTGACCTGGGCCGAACGCTCCTCTGTCGTTCCCTCGACGAGCAACTTAAAGTGCTTGAGGATTGAGACTAGATGGATAGGGTCGTGCGACCCGGGGTGGCACTGTTCGAATGCGGTGCAGACAACGTGTGAGAACTGCGGGGCGAGCATGCCGTCGAGCCAGCGGGGGTCGCAGGGCGAAAAGCCGCCGAGCAACTCAGCTCGCTGGTTGAGCATATCGAGCAACTCGTCTTTGGAGAGGTCGGGGAAAACGTCGAGCAGAATCGTGTCGCCACGCTGGACGCGACGGGAGAGGTTGAAGGCAGCAACGCCCGAGATGCCAAAGGTTCGGAAGAGCACTTCGCCGTCTTCGCGCCAGAGCTCCTCGTGATTGCGGGTGAGCGTCAAACGGGCGCGGACGCGCAGGCCATCCAGTGTCTTGAGCGCAGCCTGGTCGCCGAAGACCGATGCCGACACAGGGCAGAGGACGGGTCGCTGCGGGGTGAGGGAAAGATTGAACGTCCTCGCGATGTCGGCAGGGTTGCCGCCCGTAGCGATAATTACGGCCTTTGCCTGCAGCGTCTCGTTCGTGCGAGGGGTGTCGGCGAGCGCCTTCCGAAGCGAGCGTAGTTCGGATTTTCGGTCGTCGTGCTTTTTTGCCTTGAGTGCTCGCGCGGGACGGTCTATTTGGAGTGCCCAGCCCTCGGGGGCTTTGGATGCCGAGGCGACGTTTGCTCCACAGATCAAGGTGATATCCAGGTGATTGCAAGCGTTGAGAAGCGCATCGCGCACCGATTCGGCACGAAGGGAGCGCGGATACAGCCGGCCCTCCTCGGAGGTCGTCATGATGCCCAGCGAGGAGAAGAAACTGCCGAGCTCTTGCTCGGGCTGGGGACCCATGACGGATTCGACGAATGCGGGGTGGTTGTACCGTTGGAAATCAATTGATTCGTTGGAAAGGTTGCAGCGGCCGTTGCCGGTCGCAAGGAGTTTAAGGCCGCAGGCAACATCGCGCTCAACGATGCAGGTGCTTTTGCCTGCGCGTGCGGCCGTAATGGCGGCGGCGAGACCCGAGGCCCCGCCGCCGATTACCAAGACGTCATAGGAGGCGTTTGCGTTCACTTAGGCCTCGGCGGTTTCGTGCGGGGCAATGGCCTCGACGGCAGAGACGGCCTGGGGCAGCATACGTGCGGGCAGTGCGGTCTCAACCTCGCCCTTATCGCAAGCCTCGGCGAGTGCCGGATTGATGGGAAGCTGCCCTAGGATCTCGAGGTTGTAACGCTCGGCGACCTCGGGGAGCTTGCTCTTGCCAAAGACCTCGATCTTCTTGCCGCAATCGGGGCACTCGATATAGCTCATGTTTTCGACGATTCCCAGAATGGGGACGTTCATCTTCTCGGCCATGTTGACCGCCTTGGCGACGATCATCGAGACCAGATCCTGCGGGCTCGTGACGATGACGATGCCATCGACGGGCAGCGACTGGAAGACCGTGAGGGCGACGTCGCCCGTTCCCGGAGGCATGTCGACCAGCAGGTAGTCGATGGGGCCCCATGAAGTTTCGCTCCAGAACTGCCTGATGGCACCCGCGATAACCGGACCGCGCCAGAGGACGGGGTCGGTTTCGTTTTGGAGCAGCAGGTTAGAGCTCATAACCTTGACGCCGTGCTCGGAGATTTCGGGCAGCATAAGGTTGCCGAGGGCATGGACGTGACGTCCGCTCATGCCGAACATCTTAGGGATAGAGGGGCCGGTAATATCGGCATCGAGGATGCCGACCTTGTGACCGTGGCGGGAAAGTTCCGTGGCGATGGCGCCGGTGACGAATGACTTGCCGACGCCGCCCTTACCGGAAAGCACGGCGATAACGCGCTTGACCTCGGACAGCGTATTCTCCTCAAATTGCGACGGCGACGTTTGCCCGCCGGCTGCCTGTGCGTGCTCGCAACCCATGTTTGACTCCTTTGTATATGTTGGGGCCGGAGCCCCGCGGTGTGACACGAGCGTCATTGTACCCTCGTTTGCGAGCGGGAGTCATTCATGATACGTGGTAGCCGATCGCCGGTATTCGAAAGTACGGACCGAGCGTGCGGCCTGCGGCGTCAGACAACGCAAAAGGTCTGCGAATCTTGTATTACGAACATCTGTGCGCGTCGAGTGCGCTAAACTCATCGTCAGTGTGATTTGAAGTTGTAGGAGGCAAGGAGCTTCCATGTCTGATTCTTCTATCGTTATTCGCGGCGCGCGCGAGCATAACCTGCGCGATATCGATGTTTCCATTCCGCGTGACCAGCTCGTGGTCATAACCGGTCTTTCCGGATCGGGCAAGAGCTCGCTGGCGTTCGATACCATCTATGCCGAGGGCCAGCGACGTTACGTCGAGAGCCTTTCGAGCTATGCGCGTCAGTTTTTGGGCCAGATGGACAAGCCCGATCTGGACTCGATTGACGGCCTGTCGCCGGCTGTGTCGATCGATCAGAAAACGACGTCCAAAAACCCACGCTCGACGGTGGGCACCGTAACCGAGATTTACGACTATCTGCGTCTGCTGTTTGCTCGCGTGGGAACGCCGCACTGTCCTGAGTGCGGTCGTGTCATTGAGCGTCAGACGACCGATCAGGTTGCCGATAAGGCGCTGGCGGCGGGGGAGGGCCGTCGCGCGTTTGTGTTGGCGCCGGTGGTTCGTGGACGCAAGGGCGAATATGCCAAGCTGTTTGAGGACCTGCGTGCGGAGGGCTTTAGCCGTGTGCGCGTCGACGGCGAGGTGCGCTCGCTTGACGACCCGATTGACCTGGACAAGAAGTTCAAACACGACATTGAGGTCGTGGTCGACCGTATCGTGATTCGAGAGAACTCCCTGGGTCGCATTGCCGAGTCCGTTGAGCAGGCGACGTCGCTGGCGCACGGTAACGTGAACGTGTACATGCTGCCCGACCGCGACGCTCCCGAGGGAACCGAGGGCGAGCTGCTAGAGTATTCGCTGGCACTGGCGTGCCCGGAGCACGGGCATTCCATCGACGACCTGCAGCCGCGCGATTTCTCGTTCAACGCGCCCTATGGTGCGTGTCCCGAGTGCGATGGTCTGGGCTTTAAAAAGACAGTCGATGCCGAGGCGCTGATTGAAGACCCCTCAAAGTCGATTGCCGACGGAGTCTTTGGCAGCCTGTTCGGCAATTCCAACTATTATCCGCAGATTTTTGCTGCGGTCTGCAAGCACTTTAAGGTGAGTGCCGATACGCCATGGGAGGACCTGCCCCCGCGGGTGCGTCGTGCGTTTTTGGATGGCATGGGCGACACGAAGATTTCGGTCGACTATCAAAAGCTCGATGGGCGTCGCAGCCAGTGGGATACTAAGTTCTCGGGTGTGCGCAACATCCTGTACGAGCGCTACAACGAGACGACGAACGAGAACACCAGGGCTCGCTTGGAGAAATACATTCGCGAAGAGCCATGCTCGAGCTGTCACGGTGCTCGCCTGCGCCCCGAGATGCTTGCCGTCACCGTGGGCGGCAAGTCCATTTACGATGTCTGCTGCCTGTCGTGTCGCGAGTCGCTCGAGTTTTTTGAGGGCCTGGAGCTTACCGAGCGCCAGCAGTTTATCGGCGGGCGCATTGTCAAGGAAATCCTGGAGCGCCTGCGTTTTCTGGTCGATGTCGGACTCGACTATCTGACGCTCGATCGCGCCTCGGCGACGCTTTCCGGCGGCGAGGCGCAGCGCATTCGCCTGGCAACGCAGATCGGTGCCGGCCTCATGGGCGTTCTGTACATTCTGGACGAGCCGTCGATCGGCCTTCACCAACGCGACAACGAGCGCCTGATCAAGACGCTCGAGCGCTTGCGCGATATCGGTAATACCGTTATCGTCGTCGAGCACGACGAAGATACAATTCGCGCTGCAGACTACGTGATCGATATGGGTCCCGGTGCGGGCGTTAACGGCGGACACGTGGTCGCCGCGGGAACGCCTGCCGATATCATGGCATGCCCCGATTCCATGACGGGTGCTTATTTGACCGGCAAGCGGATGATCCGCGTGCCCGAAGAGCGCCGCAAGCCCGGCCGCGGCTGTCTTAAGATTACGGGCGCTCGCGCTAACAACCTCAAAAACGTTACCGCCAAGATTGAGTTCGGTACGCTTACGGTCGTTACCGGTGTTTCGGGATCGGGCAAGAGCTCCCTGGTCACCGATACGATTGCGCCCGCGCTTACGAATGCCATCCATCGTTCGACGCGTCCCGTGGGGCCGTACAAGAAGATTGAGGGCATTGAGTGCATCGATAAGGTAATCGATATCGACCAGTCACCGATCGGTCGCACGCCGCGTTCGAACCCTGCGACCTATATTGGCCTGTGGGATGATCTGCGTGCGCTGTTTGCAAGCACGCCGGAGTCGAAGGCGCGCGGCTACTCGCCGGGACGTTTCTCCTTTAACGTAAGCGGCGGTCGCTGCGAGGCGTGCAAGGGCGATGGCCAGATCAAGATCGAGATGCACTTCCTTCCCGATATCTATGTCCCCTGTGAGGTATGTGGCGGCAAGCGCTATAACCGCGAGACACTCGAGGTTACCTACCGCGGCAAGACAATCTCGGACGTGCTCGACATGAGTGTCACCGAAGCGCTGGCTTTCTTTGGGAATATCCCGCAGATCAAGCGCAAGCTGCAGACCCTATATGACGTGGGTCTGGGCTACGTGAGCTTAGGCCAGCCCGCTACGACGCTTTCGGGCGGCGAGGCGCAGCGCGTGAAGCTCGCCAAGGAGCTTCATCGTCGTCAGACAGGCAAGACGTTCTACATTTTGGACGAGCCCACAACCGGCCTCCATTTTGAGGATGTTCGCCAGCTGCTCGACGTTTTGCAGCGCCTGGTCGATGCGGGCAACACGGTTCTGGTGATCGAGCACAACCTTGATGTCATCAAGGTTGCCGACCGCCTGATCGATATGGGCCCCGAGGGCGGCAATGGCGGCGGAACCGTCGTGGTCTCGGGCACGCCGGAGCAAGTCGCGGCATGTTCGCAGAGCTACACGGGCAAGTTCTTGGCGCCGCTGCTCAGGCGTGACCGTGAGCGTCAGGCGCAGCTCGACGCGCAGTAAAGAGACGTTGTAGTACCGAAGCGCCACCGATTCCTTTTGATTCGGTGGCGCTTCTGTGTGTCGAGATGGCATATGCGACGGAATTGGCCCTATACTTAATCCTTGCGTCGCTCTGCGAGGGAAAGGATGTGCCATGGCAAAGGCTGTTAAGACGCCAAAAACCAATGCGATGCGCGAGCTGGAAAGCGCCGGCATCTCCTATGTTCTCCATACGTACGAAGACGATGGCGACGAATCGTCGGGGCTGGGCGTCGCGATTTCCGAGCAGCTTGGCGAGGAGCCCGGTCAAGGATTTAAGACCTTGGTCTGCGTGACGCCGTCCAACGACCATGTCGTGTGCTGCATCCCTGTTGCCGATGAGCTCGATCTAAAGTCCGCCGCGCGTGCCGCGGGGGAGAAGTCCTTGGTCATGATGCATGTGAAGGATTTGCTTGCGGCGACTGGCTACGTTCGCGGCGGCTGCAGCCCGGTCGGTATGAAAAAACGCTACCGGACGCTCATTGATGAGACGTGTGTCCTTTGGGATACCATTTTTATTTCGGGAGGCAAGCGTGGTTATCAGCTCGAGCTTGCACCCGATGATTTAATTGCATTTTG
>CABQSP010000065.1:0-9661 GCA_902466855.1 uncultured Collinsella sp.
CGCGAGTGGGAACGCCAGCAGAAGGGAGAAGCGAAGGCGTGAAGCAGTGGTCTACACGTGAACTCAGATACCTCGAAGAGCACGCCGGAGACGGCGCCAAGCAGGTAGCCAAGGACCTCGGGCGCTCCATCGACTCAGTGAAGCATATGGCGCGGAAGTGCGGACTCTCACTCCGCAAGCGCAGGCAGTGCCCCCGCTGCGGCCAATGGACGTTCCGACCGCTCAACAGGGTCAACGGCTGGTGCATCGAGTGCACGAAGGAGCTTCACATGGCAGACCTCGCCGAGCAGGCCAACGCGATGAAGGAGGAGGCGATCAGGGAGAAGAGGAATGGCAGGCAGCGCCAGCGCTACTACAGCCAGAAGAGCAGGGCGAAAAAAGCGGCAAAAAAGAGGCCCTAAAAAGCGCCCTAGCAATGACCTGCGAAAACACCGAAAGGAGAACGGAAATGCAGACAAAAAAGAAAGCGAGCGCCCCCAGCTTCCACACATCGGGCACCCGCTACGTAGCCGCCTCGAAAGAGGCTGCGACCATCATACCATTCGAGGGCAAGCGCCCGACGGCGCAGGAGCAGCTTGAGCGCTCCCAGTTCAGGGCGGGCGTCATGGTCGGCTTCCTCGCGGCCCTCATGATCTTCCTCGCCGTGCTCTGGCTCTGGGTCATCCCCACTATGGACCAGGCCGTGGCCGACGCCCAGCGCGCCGTGGGAACCATGGCGGTGCTCAATGCGTAACGACGAGAGATACCGCCCCAAGCCGCAGAGCAACCAGCTTGAGATCTTCGGCCTGGGCATGGCGGGCGAGCAGGACGTTGCCGAGGCCAAGAAGTGGATCGAGGCCAACCCCGATGCGTGGCGGTTCATGCTCTCCAACGCCCGCCGCCTCAAGGAGAAGGGCTACGTGTCGATCAACTGCCTGGTGAACATGGTGCGCAACGAGCTGCACGTCGGCTGCAAGAACGGCATAGCCCCCGCCCTTGCCCGAATCATGGAGGCGCGATACCCGGAGCTGCGCGGAGCCTTCAACAAGCACCGCAGCCAGAGCGATGGGTTCAGCGAATGAGCTGGCAACGCACCCTTGCGGCCACGGCGCACATCACCATGCACCCAGCAGAGCTTGTTGGAAAGCAGCGCCCTATGACCGACTACCGCAACCACCGCACCTACACGCCGACCAAGACGCTCAAGGCCGAGAAGGCCATCAAGGACGCGTTCCGCGCGGCATACGGCGAGACATTCGCCGACCACGACGGCCCGGTCGTGATGCGGATCTCGACCACCAGGCCGCTCGCGAAGAGCAACCCCAAGTACTGGGAGGGCCGCGCCGACCTCGGCAAGCCCGACTGGGACAACCTGGGCAAGCTCGCCTGCGACGCGCTCAACGGGATCGCCTTCAAGGACGATTCGCAGGTCGATACGGGAGCCGTCACCAAGCGGCCAAGAAGCCCATACGGCACACAGCCGCGCATAGACATCTACATCGAGTACTTCGTCGAGGAGTACGTGAAGGAGAAGAAATGAACGCCAAATACTTCGAAGAGAACGGCTTTGAGGACTTCCACGGGACCAAGTTCCACAAAGCAGTGCTCGACCACGCCGCCTGCATCGCGAACAACCTCATGTTCGACGCCACGCATCCTGACAACAACGACGGCGAGACGGCGGCAAACGCCTACCACGTGATGATCGCGCTTTGCGAGGCCGGGCTTTCCAGGATCGACGAGAAGTGCGTCGCCAAGAGCCGCGAGTTCATCGCCGACAAGATCAAGCCCGTCAGCGAGGAAGAGCGCGAGTTCGGTCGCGCGTTCCTTGCCGCCGTTCTCGGCATCAAATAGGAGGTAACGACATGATCAACGAAGCCACCATCCAGGCGCAGTTCAAGCAGGCCACCGTGAAGGGCAGCGTTGCGACCCTGCAATTCGAGATCCTGACCGACGACGCCGACGCCTTCCGCATCATCAAGCAGAGCGGCAAGACGGTTTTGCTCACCGTGGCTGAGCAGCAGCAGGCCATGGACTTCGACGACGAGACGGGCGAGATCTATGGCTAAGGAAACCGAACCGCAGCAGGTCGAGGCAGAGGTCATCGAGGCCGAGGCCACCACGCTTGAGGTCACCTACACCGAGGCCACTATCGCTTCGAACATGGACGCGTTGGAGGCCCATGTGAAGAAGGTCGTGGCCGACTACGAGGGCGCCACCTACGACCTCACGAGCGCCCAGGCCATCAAGGAGGCCAAGCACGACCGCAGCTACCTCAACGGCATCAAGAAGGAGATCGACGAGCGCCGCAAAGCCGTGAAGCGCGAGTACAACAAGCCGCTCGACGCATTCGAGAGGCGCTGCAAGCAGATCACGGCCATCATCGACGAATCAACCGACGCCATCAAGGCGCAGCTTGACGAGGCCGAGCAGACGCGCAAGGACGCGCTCTACTCGCGCCTACAGCAGCACTACGAGGAGTTCGCGGGACTGCTCGCGCCGGTCGTCCCCTACGAGCGCCTGCATGAGCCGCAGTGGCTCAACAAGACCTTCGGCGAGATCAAGGCGCAGCAGGCGCTTGAGGCCAAGGTGTCCGACGTGGCCAGAGACTGGGAAACGCTCAAGGCCCAGCAGGAGGCGATGCCGCACTACGCCGACGCGGAGCGCGAGTTCTTCCGCACGCTCGACCTCGGAGCCGCCTTGAACGCGGCGCGTCTGGCCGACGAGGAAGACCAGCGAATCGCCGAGCTGAAGGCGGCCATGGCACCCGAGCCTGAGCCGGAGCCTGAACCTGAACCAGAGCCTGAGCCAGAGCCGATCGCAGCGCCCGAGCCTGAGCCGATGCCCGCGCCAGTGCCAATGCCCGCACCAATGCCGGCACCCATGCCAGCACCGGTCGCGGAGCCTTTGGAGGCGTGGACGGTCGAGGTGCCGAGCGCCACGCGATCGCAGATGCAGGCGCTCGCATCCCTGCTCAAGGCGCAGGGAATCACCGGAAGCATCCGCCGGGGCACGCCGGCCCAGGTGGCAGCGAGGATGGAGTAGACGATGGCAGAAGACAAGCACATGACGCTGGCCGAGGCCGTGGCCCAGGTGCAGCGATCCGTGGTGGTGCCCAAGGCACGCTACAACGCCCACGGCAACTTCTACTACCGCAGCATGGAGGACATCGTTGCGGCGCTCAAGGAGCCGTGCAAGGCGGCGGGAATCGCCTTCACGCTCAACGACTCGATCGAGCAGATCGGCGAGCGCTACTACGTCAAGGCCACGTGCCGCCTGTTCTTCGAGGACGGCCACGGCGAGCCTTTGGAGATCGATGCGTACGCCCGCGAGCCTTTGAGCCAGAATGGCATGAACGAGGCGCAGGTCACGGGCAGCGCATCGAGCTATGCCCGCAAGTACGCGCTCTGCGGAGCTTTCGACATCGACGGCACGAGTGACCCCGACACCCTCATGGGTGACGGCAAGCCCGCCGAGAAGGAGCCGCCCGAGTTCGGCCAGTTCATCGCCAAGTGCAAGAGCTGCGGCACCTCCTACCAGTTCGAGAGCCGCCAGCAGTACGAGCAGTTCAAGGCCAACCCCGGGTGCTGCCCGTCCCCCGCATGGCAGGTCGTGTAGGCCATGCAAGACCTCTACGCCGAGCGCATGCAGCTCTTCGACAGGCTCATGGACGAGCTTCAGGCGCTGCGCAACAGCGGAAGCCAGTACGCCGAGAACGAGGCCGAGTACCGCAAGGCGCTGCGCATCGCGATCCTTGAGGAGCGATCCAAGGGAACGCCAGTGACGGTGATAAGCGACCTCTGCCGAGGCCGTGAGGACATAGCCGAGCTGAAGCAGCGCAGGGACTGCGCCGAAGCGCTCTACAAGGCGAGCCAAGAGGCGATAAACGTGTACAAGCTCAAGATCCGAACCGTCGACGAGGACATAAAGCGCACCTGGTCGAACGGGACCGGCGAAGGGAGTTACTAAATGTCGATCAACATAGTGAACATCAGCGGGAACTTGACCCGCGACCCCGAGCTGCGGGCTACCCAGGGCGGCATGCAGGTTCTGGGCTTTGGCGTGGCCGTCAACGACCGCCGCCGCAACCAGCAAACCGGCGAGTGGGAGGACTACCCGAACTTCGTGGACTGCACGATGTTCGGCAACCGCGCCGAGAGCATGGGCCGCATCCTGCACAAGGGCATGAAGGTGGCCATCGAGGGCAAGCTGCGCTATTCGAGCTGGGACAAGGACGGCCAGCGCCGATCCAAGCTTGAGGTGATCGTGGACGAGATCGAGCTCATGAGCCAGAAGCAAGCCCCGGCGGCACCGCAGGGATACCAGCAGCAGTACGCGCCGCAGCCCGCCCCGCAGGCGGCGCCGCAGCAAGCGCCCATGCCGCCCGCCCAGGAAAGCCTGTACGACGGCGACATCCCGTTTTAGGGGCGATGGCGGTATGCAGGTACTGGACTCGCTCATAGACGGGCCGCTTAGGCTGCGCAACCGCAGGGAGGGCGACGAGCTTATCGGCATGATCGTCCGGTACCTGCGAACTGGCGAGCAGCCCGAGCCTCGGACGGACGCCCAAGAGGCCGTGCTGTTCGCCGTGCAGCCAGTCATGGAGACCTCGCGCAAGCGCATCGTGGCGGGAGGATCGGGCGGCAAAGCGGCAAGCAAACCCGAGAGCAAACGGGCAAGCGAAACGGGAAGCAAACCGCCAAGCAAAAGCGGAAGCAAAACGCAGAGCAAAGCGGCAAGCAACGATGCAAGCAAACCCGAGAGCAAACGGGCAAGCGAAGAGGAAGAGGAAGAGGAGTCAGGAAAAGGGATTAAGGAAAGAGGGAAAGCGGCGCGTTTCCGCGCCCCCTCTCCCGCCGAGGTCGCCGAATACGCCCAGCAGTTCGCTGCGAACAAGGGCCTCGACCTCACCGCCCTCGATTTCGACCCCGAGCGCTTCGTCGACTTCTACGCCCAAAAGGGCTGGATGATCGGGCGATCGCACATGAAGGACTGGAAGGCCACGGTGCGCAACTGGGTGCGCACCTCGAAGCCAAAAAACGGCATGGCAAAGGAGGTGCCAGACGATGGATTTTCGGCCTACGACTGAGTGCCCGCACTGCGGCGCGACCCTCAAGGCCCGCACCACGCGGCTCGCTGGGCGGACGCTGTTCTGCGGCTACGAGCAGTGCGGCTGCGCAGGCGCCGAGGCCGAGCGCGAGAAGGAGCGCCAGGTCGAGGCCGAGGCGGCTCGCAAGGCCGAGCTCGACAGAGCCATGCACGACTGGAAGCGGGCGGGCGTGCCCGAACGCTACGTGAGCCTCGACCACCCGTTGGCGGCCGAGATCGCCGAGTGCATGAAGCGCGGCCAGTGGGTGTATCTCTGGGGAGACGTCGGAACTCACAAGACCACCTGCGCCGCGGCCGTGGCAAAGCGCCTGGCCGGAGGCAAGCGGTCGGTGCTCATGGCCCCGATGTACCGCATCCTCGACGAGATCCAGCGCAGCTTCCACGACGGCGGCGACCCGCTCAAGCGCTACGCCGAGGTGCGCTACCTGATCGTGGACGACCTGGGCAAGCGCAGGCCGACGGGTTTCGTTTTGGACAGCCTGTTCAGCCTGATCGACCAGCGCTACTCCGCGATGCTGCCCACGCTGGTGACAACGCAGTACAAGCCAAGCGACCTCGTGCGCAGGCTTGCCGAGCAGGGAGACCCTGACACCGCGAAGGCAATAGTGTCGCGGCTGAGGGGCGGCGCGAGGGTCGAGCACTTCGATGGCCCGGACGGGAGGCTGCAATGATCCTCGATGCGGGGGTGCTTCGCGGCTACCCCAAAGAGCGAGCCGAGCTTTACGGCAAGCCCCACCTGGGGGCGCACTACACCCACGGAAAGGCCTACGAGGCGCTTTCGCCCCGATGCTGCGTCTGCGGCAGGCGTGCCGGAAGCGTGCACCACGTGGCGCACCGGTCTTGGGGCGAGACGTTCCGCCTGGTCACGCCGTGCGGCACCTGGGACTTGCGAAGCCCGCTGTTCTGCCTCTGCGGCAGCGGCACCACCGGATGCCACGACAAGTTCCACGGCGGGGCGCGGCTCAAGGCCGAGTGGCGCTGGCGGCATCCGGTCTACGAGGAGGCCTGGTGGACGGGCCAGCTGTTGCAGGTCTACGAGCCGCACGACCCCGGCCTCTACGAATACGGATATTGGCTGATCACAGACCGTGACGGCAACGAGATGATACGAGAAGGGATATGACCCATGGAGATCAAGACATGCGAGCAGTACGTGCTCGACCAGCTTGAGCAGGCGCAGGACGAGGCAGAGGAGCTGCGCGAAAAGCTTGAGCAGGCGCAGGACGAGGCAGAGGAGCTGCGCGGCAAGCTCATGGAGCGCGACGAGCACGATGCCTCGAAGGTCGAGCAGGCCATCCGCAAGGAAGGCCGCCGTAAGCTCTACCGCGACGGCAGCGGCTACCGCACGAGCGTGGAAGACGGCGGCAAGCTTATTCCGTTCTCTGACTGGTGCATCGAGCACGTCGGCTACTCAAGCCTGCGCTGCGGCATGACCAAGAGCGAGTTCATCGCCTACTTCGAGCCTGAGTTCCGAGAGGAGTACGACGAGCTGGTCAACGAGTGGAAGGCGAGCCAGGAATGATACGCATTTACGAGCGCTCGCTTTGCCAGAGCTACGCGAGCGCCTACCGCCAGGGCATCCTGCTCGCCAAGACCGACGACGAAGCCGAGGCGCTTTCGATCGTCGAGTCGCTGACCGACGACAGCTACCAGTGCTTCGCGCTGCTGGAAGACGGGACCGTGCTCGATCTGCGGGGCCGGTTCCCCGGGTGTGTGGAGATGGGCGGTGAGGAGGAACGCGATGGCTACCGAGATTGAGCCGCTGATCATGCCGTTCAACCCGCTTTGGGTCACCACCAGCAAGCGCGAGTATCGAGAGGCTGTGCGCAGGATGGGCGAAGAGCCAGGAGACACCAAGGGCAAGGACGGCCTCACCAGCTGCATTCCGGGCAAGGGATGCGTGGTGTGGATCAGCCGCAAGGTGAAGGCCCCGGACCTGTACGCGCTCGCCGCCCACGAGGCGACGCATGCGGCGTGTGACATGCTTGCCAGCATCGGGGAGGACACGCCCGCCGCCGAGGAGCTGGCCTACATGGTGCAGACCATCACGGCGGGGATCATCATCGCCTGCGGAGGTTCCGATGGCGACGATTAAGCATCCCGACACGTTCAAGTGCGACGTGTGCGGAAGAGAGATCGAACGAGCCCATTCCATCACCCTCCCCGTGAGGTGGACGACCGAGCAGAACGAAGGAAGGCCGTGCACTCCCTACGTTAAAGAAGAGACGATTGACCTCTGCGACGAGTGCTTCGAGAGGGCCGTCGTCATCGAGGCGGCGGGATGCATGGGACGGAACAGCTACCGATTAGCAAGCGAAGAGGAACGAGGCGCCTACGATGAAGCTCAAAAACCCGATCAGGGAGATTAGGAAGGCCAAGACACCGCCGTGCACCCAATGCGTGCACTCGCGCTTCAATGCCTTCAACGGCGTGACCATCTTGTGCGACAGCGGGGCATACCTCGACCACGTGGAGCGCACGTGCTGCGAGCGCTACGACAATTTCGTTGCAATAGACGTGCGCGGAACCAGGTGGTGTCGATTCGAGCAGAAACCGCCGAAGGCCGAGGACGGTGACGAGTCATGAAGGCTATCGAGGCGCCGAAAAGTATCGAGCCGTGGCGCATCATCTGCGCGGCTCAAAGCGAGCCTGATTACAGCGAAGAGCGCTACATGTTGATCTACGCCGGCGATGGAAGCGACGACTATTACGACAAAGGCTACATCTTGCTGGAGGGCTGGCACTGCTCCTGCTACGACTGGCCCGAGGTCGATTGGGACGCCACCTATTACGAGGAAGACGAGCTGCTGAAGATTGCCGACATGCGCAAGCGCAACCCGTCGGACGGCGCCGAGCGCCGCTTCTTCATGCTCGTCGAGCAAGCATTGGGGGCGCACCAATGAAGTACGTCTCGCTTTTCAGCGGCATAGAGGCCGCGACCGTGGCGTGGGAGCCGCTGGGCTGGGAGCCTGTGTGCTTCGCCGAGTTCGACGAGTTCCCCAGCGCCGTTTTGGCCGAGCGGTACCCCGAGGTGCCGAATATCGGCGACGTTACCAAGATGAACTGGAAGAAGTACCGCAACAAGGTGGATCTGGTGGTGGGCGGAAGCCCATGCCAATCCTTCTCGATCGCGGGCAAACGGGAGGGGTTGCAAGGTGAGTCAGGACTCATGTTCGAGTACATTCGGGCGGTACGTGAGATACGTCCTCGATGGTTTCTTTGGGAAAACGTCCCGGGAGCGCTCTCAAGCGAGAATGGGGAGGCTTTCCGACAGCTGCTGTCCGAAATGGACAAGCTCGGGTACGGCCTGGCGTGGCGCATACTCGATGCGCAGTTCTTCGGAGTGGCCCAAAGACGCCGCCGTCTCTTTCTTGTCGGACATCTTGGAGCCTGCCCCCCATCGGCGTACTCATTGAGCCGGAGAGCATGCGAGGGGATTTTGAATCGAGCGCGGAAAAGAGGGCGAGCCTTGCCGAAGAGGCTGGAAGAAGCCCTCGTAGCGCAGGCTTCAAGTACCACCAGGGAGCAGGCGCGGGAGGAGTAGGCGCGGAACCGGAGCAGTCCCCCACGCTCACCGCCGATTGGCACAACCCGGCCGTGTACCCCATCGACGAGCCGATAACGATGGCCGACCTCAACGCCAACACGGCGATCGGATACGACATGGTGGGCACGCTCAAGGTTGGCGGCGACGCGCCGTCGGTGTGCCTGTGAGCGCCTGCACGCTGCTCGTCCGTTGCGGATGCGCGGGCGGCGGCAAGGGCGCGCTGGTGAGCGACGAGGTATCGCTCACCCTATCGACGAGCAACACTCAGACGCTTTTCAGCGAGGAAGGAGGCGACATGGTTGTGCGAAGGCTCACGCCGCGCGAGTGCGAGCGGCTGCAAGGCTTTCCCAGCGATTGGACGAAGATTCCCTATCGCGGCAAGCCGGCCGACGAGTGCCCGGACGGGCCACGCTACAAGGCGATCGGCAACAGCATGGCCGTGCCAGTCATGAGGTTCATCGGCGAGAGGATCGCCATGGCCGAGGCGGGTGAGATCGCATGAGCTGCGACCCGTATGAATGGACGTGCGCGAGGTGCGGCAAAACGCACTGCAACCCGTTTTTCACGTGCTACCCGCGCGAATTTTGGAAGGACAACAAGAAGCGAGCCGGCGAGGTATGCGAAAAGTGCCGCAACGAAATCGACTATGACCAAGTTCGCCGCAGGAAAGCGAAGGCAGGCGAGGCCTCGTGAGCTACGACATAAGGCTGTGCGACCCCGTGACGCACGAGACGTTGGAGGTCGATTCTCCGCATCTCATGGCGGGCGGAACATATGCCCTGGGAGGCACGACCGAGCTTTGGCTGAACGTGACCTACAACTACGCCAGGCACTACCACTGCTTGGGAGAGCGCGGCATCCGCGAAATCTACGGGAAGACCGGGGCCGAGTCGATACCGATGCTCAAAGCAGCGGCCTTGAGGCTTGGCGACGATGTTTCCGACGACTACTGGGAGGCCACCGAGGGCAACGCCAAGCGGGCGCTGTTACAGCTGCTCGCCATGGCGAGGATGCGCCCCGACGGCG
>CABQSP010000066.1:0-9534 GCA_902466855.1 uncultured Collinsella sp.
CCTGGCGTTGAGTATCGGCAGGTGCGCCGTGGGGATACGGTCGACATCGGCTCATTTTGTGCCCGCGTGATGTGGCCGTTCGAGTCCGTAGATGGCGAGGGAAATGAGGACTCGCTTGTCCTGCTACTCTCTTATGTTCAGGAAGGCAAGAGCCTGCGTATGCTCCTCACTGGTGATGCCGAGCTCGACCAAGAACGGGAATTCGTGCAGGAGGTGGGGGATATCGATGTCCTTAAACTTGGGCATCACGGCTCCAAGGTTTCAGTCGATGGTGAGTTGCTGGACGTCCTGAGACCCGAGCTTTCCCTCGCGAGCGCCGGCAAGGGGAATCGATACGGTCATCCGTCGGATGCCTGCATCGATACCGTTCAGGAAGCGGGCGGTGCGTTCGCATGCACCATCGAACACGGTGATATCACCATCAGCCCGACCGCAAAGGGCTTTGCGATGCGATGCCAGCGACCGTGACGACGTCGTTGGCGTGTGGTGGGCCCCTGGGCTAGAATGGCACGGAACGAATACGAAGGCCTGCGGGAGGGGAGCGTAATGTCCGAATCCGGTCTGCTGCCGGCATATCTGATCGTCGGTACCGACGGCGTCAAGCGCGATCACGCCGTCTCGCGTATGAAGGCGCGTCTGGAAAAGTCGGGAATGGTCGAGTTCAACCTCGACGAGCGCGACATGACCAAGGACCCCGATATCGAGTCCATTATCGGATCGCTTAACACCTTTCCGATGGGCAGCGAGTTTCGCTTGGTAATCCTTGATGGCTGCTCAAAGCTCGCTAAGGCGGTCTCGGAGCCGCTTGTCGACTATCTGGCGAGTCCCAGCCCCACGACGGTCTGCCTCATCATCGCCGACTCGCTTGCCAAGAACACGCGCCTGTATAAGGTGATCGCTAAAATCGACAAGAAGGCCGTGATCGATTGCTCCGGCACCAAGCGCTGGGAGCTACCGCGCCGCGTGCAACAGATGGCGACGCAGCACGGCAAGTCGATCTCGACGGCGGCCGCCGAGGAGCTCGTCTCGCGTTCGGGTGAAAACACGCGCATGCTCGATAACGACTTGGCTAAGCTTGTCCAGATGGTCGAGGCGCCCCAGATTGAGCTTGCCGATGTGGAGCGCTGGATTGTACGTACGGCCGAGGTTCAACCCTGGGACTTTCTCAATGCAGTCTCGGCCCGTGACATGCGCCGCTCGCTCGAGCTCTTCAATCTACTGCCCGCCAAGAGCTACGTGTGGACGTACATATTGTTGTGCGGCCGCATTCGCGAGCTTATCGTTGCCAAGGCGCTCGATGCGCGCGGACAGGGTCGTGAGCTGGCCGCAACGCTCAAACTCCAGTCCTGGCAGGTCAAGAATCACCTGACCTGGGCACGTCGCTTTTCGATGGCAGAGCTCGTCGCAGCGCTCGAGGGTGCCGTTGATGTGGAGCTCGCGCTCAAGGGTTCGGCCGATTCTCAGACCGCGCTTTTGCTCTGGATTACGAACATCTTGAGAAAATCGTGATGATACCTGCCTATTTGACAAATTCGTTCTATCCCTTTGAGGGGGAGCGTGCTATAGTAGGCGCTTGCATGACCTCACCGTGTCTCAGAGGTGTCATACATTTTTTGCAAGGAACTCGAAAGGAACTCCAGAAGTGGCAAACATCAAGTCTCAGAAGAAGCGTATCCGCACCAATGAGGCAGCTCGCATGCGTAACAAGGCTGTCAAGTCCGAGCTCAAGACGCTGACCAAGCACGTCCAGTCCGCCGTCGCCGAGGGCGACGCCGAGAAGGCCCAGGCTGCCCTCAAGACCGTCACCAAGCGTCTCGACATGGCTGCCGCCAAGCATGTTATCCACAAGAATCAGGCTTCCAACCGCAAGTCCGGTCTTGCCAAGCTCGTGAACAGCATCAACGCCTAAGTTGTAAATTTCACACCAAACAGATTACGCGCATAAATGGAGCCTGTTTTATGGAACAGGCTCCATTTTTTGTACCGCTCGGGTAAGATAGTCCGCATGAATACTTCAATTGACATTTCCCACATCCGCAACTTCTCAATCGTTGCGCACATCGACCATGGCAAGTCCACGATCAGTGACCGTATCCTCGAACTCACCCATACCGTCGACGAACGCGACATGGAGTCGCAGCTGCTCGACACCATGGATATCGAGCGCGAGCGCGGCATCACAATCAAGTCCAATGCCGTTCGCGTGTCCTATGACGCCGACGATGGCGAGACGTATCAGTTCAATCTGATCGATACGCCGGGCCACGTGGACTTTACCTATGAGGTCTCGCGCTCGCTGGCAGCCTGTGAGGGCGCGGTGCTCGTTGTCGACGCCACGCAGGGCGTTGAGGCGCAGACCGTCTCTAACGCGACGCTCGCCATGAACGCCAATCTGGACATTGTGCCGGCCATCAACAAGATCGACCTGCCCTCGGCTCATCCCGACGAGGTTAAGACCGAGATCGAGGATGACCTGGCGATCCCTGCCGATGATGCCGTGTGCGTCTCGGGCAAGACCGGCGAGGGCATCCACGATCTGCTGGAGTCCATTGTCTTTCTGATCTCTCCGCCCAAGGGCGATGCGAATGCACCGCTTAAGGCACTCATTCTGGATTCATACTTCGACGAGTATCGTGGCGTCGTCGCCACGGTGCGCATCTTTGACGGCTCCATCAAAAAGGGCGATACCCTGCGCATGATGCAGGCAAAGGGCGACTTTTTGGTCGATGGCGTGGGCGTCAAGCGTCCCGCCGAGACTCCGGTTGACGCGCTGACGGTCGGCGAGGTCGGTTACGTGGTCACGGGCCTGAAGGACCCCGAGGCCGTTCGCGTGGGCGATACCCTCACGTGGGCGTCGAATCCCTGCCCCGAGCCGCTTCCCGGCTACCGCGAGGCCAAGCCCATGGTCTATACGGGCCTGTTCCCGATCGATAACAAGGACTACGAGAACCTGCGTGACGCGCTCGATAAGCTGCACGTCAACGACCCGTCGTTGGTGTGGGAGCCCGAGACCTCGGTGGCGCTCGGCTTTGGTTTCCGCGTGGGCTTCTTGGGCCTGCTGCATATGGAGGTCGTTAAGGAGCGCCTGGAGCGTGAGTTCAATCTTGACCTCATTGCCACGAGCCCTTCGGTGGACTATCACGTCTACAAGACTGACGGCGAGATGATTGATGTCCGCAGCCCGCAGGATCTGCCCGAGGCCACGCGCATCGAGCGTATCGAGGAACCCTACCTCAAGGCAAAGATCATCTGCCCGCCTGAGTACACGGGTGCCGTCATGCAGCTCGCTATCGAGCACCGCGGCGTTACGACCGACATGATCCACCTGACGAGCAAATCGGTCGAGATGCGCTTCGATATGCCGCTCGCCGAGCTCATCTTGGACTTCTTTGACCAGCTTAAGAGCCGTACCAAGGGCTATGCCTCGCTCGACTACGAGTTCAACGAGTACCGTCCCTCCGAGCTTGTGAAGCTCGATATCTTGCTTTCGGGCGACGAGGTGGACGCGCTGTCGTTTATCGTCCATAAGGACAAGGCTTATGGCCTGGCCCGTGGTCTGTGCGACAAACTTAAGGAGATCATCCCGCGTCAGCTGTTCGAGGTGCCCATCCAGGGTGCTATTGGCAACAAGATCATTGCCCGCTCCACCGTCAAGGCGCGTCGCAAGGACGTGCTTGCCAAGTGCTACGGCGGCGATATCTCGCGTAAGCGCAAGCTGCTCGAGAAGCAGAAAGAGGGCAAGAAGCGCATGAAGGCCATCGGATCGGTCGAGGTCCCGCAGGAGGCCTTTATGGCGATCCTCAAGGTGGACGAGTAGGTCTATGGCGCTTTCTGAATACAGCAAGCGGCTGCTGGGCGCTTATGCCGAGCAGCCGTTCCTTATGGCTCCCATGGCGGGCGTGACCGACCCTGCCTACCGCATCATGTGCCGCCGCCGCGGTGCCAACCTTGCCTACAGCGAGATGGTGAGCGTGGCGGGCCTTGCCTATGCCAGCAACAAGACCTGGCGCCTGGTGCTACCGGCCGACGAGGAGCAGCAGATTTGCGTGCAGCTCTTTGGCTCCAAGCCCGATCAGTTTGCGAGCGCCGTCGCCGCCGTCGAGGAGCGCGTTGGCGATCGCCTGTCGCTCATCGACATCAACATGGCCTGTCCTGCCCGCAAGGTTGTCACCAAGGGCGAGGGCTCGGCCCTTATGCGCACGCCCGATTTGGCCGAGAAGATCGTCGAGGCCACGGTGGGCGCGGCTCACGTGCCCGTGACCGTAAAGATCCGCAAGGGCTTTTACGCCGAGGACCGTAATGCCGCAACGTTTGCCCAGATGCTCGAAGGGGCGGGCGCCTCCGCAGTTGCCGTGCACGGTCGTTGTGCCACGCAGCTCTATACGGGGCAGGCCGATTGGTCTGTCGTCGATGAGGTCGCAGATGCTGTCGAGATTCCCGTGATTGGTTCGGGCGATGTGTTCTGCGCCGAGGATGCCGCGGAGCATCTGCGCAGTTCTGGTGCCAGCGCGGTGTTTATCGCGCGCGGCATCTACGGTAATCCCTGGGTGTTCGGTGATGCTCGCGCCCTTGCGCTCGATGGCATACCGGTGCCGGCGCGCAGCTCCGTCGAGCGCCTGGACGCCCTGCGTGAACACCTAACGCTGACGCACGAGCTTCTGCCGCTCATGTCGCGTGCCCGCACGTACGCAAGCTGGTACTTAAAAGGCATGCCCCATGCTGCAGCTTGGCGTGCCCATGTGGTGCGCTGCTCCACGTATGAGGAGTTCATGGCGCTGGTCGATGAGATCGAGCGCGATGTGGTGGCCTGCGAGGCTGCCCTTGCCGCCGGCGAATCGGTGCCCCCTCATCCGCTGGAGGCTTAAGGGTGGCCGTTACCGCGCTGTACGTGCACGTGCCGTTTTGCGCTCAAAAATGCCGCTATTGCGACTTTGACTCGAGCTGTTTTGCTCCGTACGACCTGAGCGCTGCGCTCGATGCCTATTTTGAGCAGTTGTTCGCGCGCCTCGATGCTTTTGGCAAAGCTGGGGCCCTTGACCAGATCCGCACCGTCTATGTTGGCGGCGGCACGCCGTCGCTGGCAGGGGAGCGCCTGGTGAAACTTGCCCGTCGTATCTCCATGTGGTGCAAGCCCCTTGAATTTACTTGCGAAGCCAATCCTGAGTCGCTGACTGTCGAGCTTGCCGCTGCGCTTGCCAAGGTTGGTGTCACACGCGTCTCTCTGGGCGTGCAAACGCTCGATAACACCGAACTTACCGCCATCGGTCGTATTCACGATGCCGATCGGGCGCTCGCTGCCATCGCGACGGTCAAGAACGCTGGGCTTGACGTGTCGTGCGACCTTATGTGCGGACTTCCCGGGCAGACCACAGCGAGTTGGAAGCGCACGCTCGATGGCGTGCTGGCGGCAGCTCCGCATCATGTGTCGGTTTACCCGCTCACGCTCGAGGAGGGGACGCCCCTTTATTGCATGGCGTGCCGCGATGAGTCGCTCGTGCCTGATGAGGATTTTCAGGCTGCCTGCATGGACGTGGCACGCGAACTCCTGGGTGCCGCCGGCTATCACCCGTATGAGGTGGCGAGCTACGCGCTCGACGGCCATGAGTGTGCCCATAACATTGCCTACTGGACCGGACGGGGCTACCTCGGCCTTGGTCGTTCTGCCGCGGGCATGCTCGACGCCGAGGATTTCGACCGTCTTGCAGGTTTGTTCCCCGGCGTGTCTTCTCGAGGCGATGCGTACCGCGTGCGTCTGGTGCAACACGATGATGCCGCGACGGCGTTCGATGCCGAATATCTGTCGCAGCGTGAGGCTGCGGCTGAAGACCTGATGCTCGCTTGTCGCATGACGCGCGGTATTGTGTCCGACCTGTTGGTTCGTGCGGCTTGCGTCATCCCAACGGGCGAGCTGGCAGCTGCCTGCGATCGCGCGCTCGAATTGGGTCTTGCCACTTGGGTTCTCGAGACGCTCGGGGTCCATGAGGGACCCTTCACTTCGGCAGACGTCCTCGCGGGCCATGTTCGAGCTCGTCTGGCGCCGACACACCTGGGCTGGCTCGATGGAAATGTTCTGTTCGAGCTGTTTTGGGATCTAGCCTAGGCCGCTCGGGTAGAATTACCGGAATATATACGCTGCTGTGAGCAGGAGGTTGCCGCGCATGGCGACGATGAACGAAAAAGATTACTACGAGATTCTGGGTGTCTCCAAGGACGCCACCTCGCGTGATATTCAAAAGGCCTTCCAGCAAAAGGCCCGCAAGCTCCATCCGGACGTCAACAAAGAGCCGGATGCCGAGGAAAAGTTTAAAGAGGTTTCCGAGGCCTACGCCGTGCTTTCGGACGAGCAGAAGCGTTCGCGCTACGACGCCATGCGTTCGGGCAACCCCTTCGCCGGCGCTCCTACGGCTTCGCCCTATGGCGGCGGCTACGCCGGTAGCGCGGGCCATGGCAATCCCTTTGAGGGCGGTTTTCCCTTTGGTGGCGCCTGGGGCCAGCCGCGTCGCGGGCAGGCTGCCTACAATCCCGAGAACGGCGCCAACGTGGTCGTCGATATCAAACTCGACGCCAAGGAGGCCAAGGGCGGTACCCGCAAGACCGTCCGCTACACGCGTTTCGATACGTGCGGACATTGCGGCGGCTCGGGCTCTGTCTCCTCCGAGCATGCCCATACCTGCCCAAGCTGTGGCGGCCGCGGCCATATCGACGTCGACCTGTCCTTCCTGTTTGGTGTGGGCACGTTCCAGTCGGTCTGCCCCGAGTGCGGCGGTTCCGGTAAGGTCGTGGCTGACCCCTGTCCTGATTGCGGCGGCAGCGGTCGTACTCGCGTAACCTCCGAGCAGACGATTGAGTTTCCTGCCGGCACGCACGATGGCGACGAGGTCCGCATTGGCGGCATGGGCCATGCTGGCACCAACGGTGCCGTGGGCGGCGATCTGGTCGGCCGCGCCCATGTTGAGGCCGAGCGCTTGGAAGGCAAAGCTCGTACCGGTTTTTACCTGATGGGCATCGTGTCGCCGTTTTTGGTACTCTCGGCCATCTCGGGCGTGTTCTCGGCCTTTGCCGTGATGTGCTTTATACCGTTTACCATGGGCCTGTTCATGGTGCTTTCGGACGGTGTGCTTCATCGCAGTCTGCTGTGGTGGAAGCGCGGTGCGATGCAGTTTGCCAACGGTTTTGCCAACGGCTTCATGTTCGCGCTCGTGTCGGTTTGGTTCGCGAGCTGCTCGCAACGGGCCATGCTTTCGCCGTACCAAATGCAATAACATCAAACCCTCTGTTTGCGGCCGGCCCAGCTTGGGTATAGGACGCACTGTGACAATAATGAAAGTCGGAAGGATTAGGTCGTGTCGGAAAATAGGGATTACTACGAGGTGCTTGGCGTCGACAGGGATGCCGACGCGCGGACGATTAAGCGCGCGTTTCTAAAGAAGGCCCGTACCGTACACCCGGACGTTTCGGACGACCCCGAGGCCGAGGCCAAGTTCAAGGAGCTCAACGAGGCCTATTCCGTTCTTTCCGATGAGCAGAAGCGTGCTAACTACGACCGTTACGGCACCGCCGACGGCCCTGGTGGTTCGGGCTATGTCGACATTAACGATATCTTTGGCGGCATGGGCATGGACGACCTCTTCTCGTCGTTCTTTGGCGGCGGTGCCGGCGGTGGCGCCCGCAGCCGTCGTGAGCGTCGTCGCGGACGTGACATGGCCATCTCGCTTTCGGTGACGCTCGAGGAGGCGGCGCTCGGCTGCAAAAAGACGATCAGCTATGACCGCCTTGCTCCCTGCGAGGATTGCAACGGTACGGGCAAGGCTGACGGTGCGACCGAAAAACAGTGCAGCCGCTGCCACGGCACGGGCTATGTCACCACGGTCCAGCGCTCTTTTTTGGGCCAGGTCCAGTCCTCTTCGCCTTGCCCCGACTGCCACGGCGAGGGCACGGTCATCGATCATCCCTGCGAGACCTGTGACGGCCAGGGCCGCACGCCTTCGCACGAAAAGATCGACATCGATATTCCCGCCGGCGTTTCGACCGGTCGCCAGCTGCGTGTGAGCGGCTTTGGCGAGGCCGGCCTTCGCGGCGAGCCCTCGGGCGACCTGATTGTCAACGTGCGCGTTGCCGACCATGAGCGCTTTAAGCGCAACGGTGACGACCTGTACCTGGTGAGCGATATCTCGATTGCGCAGGCTGCGCTCGGCTGCGAGATCGAGGTCGAGGGCATTATGCCCGACGAGGTCGTTAAGGTGACGGTTCCCGCCGGCGCCCAGTACGGCGACACCGTGAGCGTCAATAATTACGGCATGCCGCGCATTGGCGGTGGCGGTTCGCGTGGCCGCCTGATCGTGCAACTGCGCGTGGTCGTTCCCACCAATCTTTCCAATAAGCAACGCGAACTGCTCCGTGCTTTTGCCGATGAGATGGGCGATGACGTCGCTTCTGGTAAGAAGTCGGTGACCGACCGTATCAAGAGTGCCCTCGACGATATCCTCGATTAAGGAGCCCGCGTGCTCGCACCCCATATTTCCGTCGTCAACCTCGGCTGCCGTGTCAACCGGGTTGAGTCTGACCGTATCACTGCCGACCTTATGCGCCTGGGCTTTGCTATTGTGGAGCCCCAGGATGCCGATCTGATCGTCATTAACACCTGTGCCGTTACGGGCGAGGCCGAGGCCAAGACCCGTAAGGCCGTCCGTCATGCGCTGGCCTATCCAAACGAGCCCTATGTGGTCGTGACCGGATGCGTGGTCAATTTGCATCCCGAGGAGCTGCTGGAGCTTTCGGATCGCGTTATCGCCGAGCCGTCCAAGATCGATGTCGCCGAACGTGTCTGCGAGGTGCTGGGCGTTGAGTCCGATAACGTTCCCGCCTGCAGCGATGGCGAGGTGGTCGATGTGCTCGGTCGCTCTCGCCTGGGCGTGAAGATTCAGGACGGCTGCAACCATCGCTGCACCTATTGCATTGTGTGGAAGGCACGCGGCCCCGAGCGCTCCGTGCCCGTCGAGTCCGTGCTCGAGCAAGTTCGCGAGGCCCAGGAGGCCGGCGTGCCCGAGGTGGTGCTGACCGGTGTGAACCTGGGTGCCTACGATGGCAAGAGCGCGACCGACGAGCACGTCGAAATCGATGAGCTGCTCGAGGCCATCATGGAGCGCACGTCTATTCCGCATGTGCGCATTTCCTCGGTCGAGCCTATGGATATCTCCGAGCGCCTGCTTAAGGTTATGGCGCGCTATCCGCAGCGTATCGCCCCGTTTTTGCACCTGCCCGTGCAGTCCGGCTGCACGGCGACCCTGCATCGCATGGGCCGTCCCTATAGTGCCGAGGCCTTTGAGGACACGGTGCGTATGATTCGCGCCAATCTGCCGCAGGCGTCCCTTTCGTGCGATGTCATCGTCGGTTTTCCCGGTGAGACGGACGAGGAGTTCGAGGAGTCGCTGGCGCTGTGCCGCCGTGTGGGTTTCTCGCGTATGCACGTGTTCCGCTACAGCAAGCGTCCCGGCACCCTTGCTGCCGAGATGCCCGACCAGGTGCCGCCCGAGG
>CABQSP010000067.1:0-9183 GCA_902466855.1 uncultured Collinsella sp.
GCAATCTTGCCATCGGGCGCGTTTTGTTACTCGGGCCAGATAAACTGGGTGCGGCCGGCTTCGCCACCATCGATCAGCAGACTCTGTCCGGTCATAAACCGGTTGGTCACGCCCACAAAGTAGATCCACTCGGCGATTTCTTGGGCGGTGGCCCAGCGCTTAAGCGGCGTGAGCTCCATAATCTGGTTCCACAGGTGTTCGTCTTCCATCACGCAACGGTTGAGCGGCGTGATAACGCCACCCGGGTCCACACTGTTGGCGATGGCCTGCGGCGCCAGGCGGTTTGCAAGGTTCTTGGTGTAGGCGATAACGCCGCCCTTGCTGGCAGCATAGGCGGGAAACTCCGATCCCGTATGTCCGCTCGCCGACCCCACATTGACCACGGATTCGATAGCCGGCGCCGGCTTGGCGGCAAGCCCCTCCCCCACAAAGGCGTAGCGCTCGGTCACGTTGATGGTGCCACACAGGTTGGCGGCGATGTCGTCAGTCGAATCCTGCACACCGGCAACGTTCACGATTACCTGGGGTTCAAGGTCGTCCGGAAACGCGTCCGGCTTGCGGACATCAACGATCAGATGGCGGTAGCGCTCGTGTTCGATCGCCGCCGGCAGCAGATCAAAGCCCACGACCTCGTGGCCCTCGTCCAAAAAGCGCTGCACGCACGCGGCTCCGATACCGCCCGAAGCGCCCGTGATCAAAACCCGCATACTTGCTCCTTAGGCGGTTGCGTGGCGCTCGAGGTACTCGGCGCCCACGTTCTCGCGCTCCCAGCCGCGCACGACCTTGTAGCCCACAGGGCTCAGGAAGACCTCGCACAGCAGCTCGGCAACAGCGCCGGTCAGCGAGCACATAAGGACCTGCACCCAGGTCCAACCAAAGAACGTGTGGCTCACCACAATGGCAAAGACCAGGTTGTCGATAAACTGGCCAACACCCGTGGACACATAGGAGCGGAAGGCGAAGCTCGCAAAGTTATTCTTTTTGAGCATACGGCCGAGCGACTGGTTGAGCGTGGAATTAACCACGGCAGAAACGAGCATTGCCAGCGAAGAGCCCAGCACCACGTACCAGGTGCCGCCGATGGTGGCGTTAAGGGCGGTGTTGACCTCGATCATGCCGGTGTCGTAGTAGGCGCCCCACATACCGGGCGTGAGCGAGCATGCCCAAAAGCACAGGCTCACGGCCAGGTTGACCAGCAGCGCGAGGATAGAGATTTTGATGGATGCCTTGGCGCCAAAGCGCTTGCAGATCATGTCCTGGCACAAAAACGAAACCCAGCTCACCACAAAGCCGCAATCGAGTGCCAGATACGGCAGGCTGATAAGCTCTTTGTTGGCCAGCAGGTTCATCATGATGACGCTCACGAAAAACAGCGAAACCGTTGCCGCGGGAATGCTCCGCAACAGGACCTTATAGTCCTCCATGACCTTCTTGATCATTATGTACTCCTTTGGTTTTAGGTTTAACGAGCAGGATATCGGACCCGAACTGCTCGGACGCCCCGGTCTTGAGACGACGGTGGGTATGATAGCCGCTCACGCGGCATCAGGCAAGCAATCGGCGCGGCGGCCCCGCAGGGCCACCGCACTGGTGCGTTAAAAGGCTACGTTGCCAAACTCCGACAGGATAAGGTCGGGATTGTGGTCGGTTGCCCAATCCACGTTCCACGGACTCGTGAACAGCAGCAGCTTACCGCCGCGCATGTCCTCGACACGCAGCGTGTCGCGCGTGAGCGAAAGGCCCGGGATATCGATGGTATCGGGGTCGTTCTGGATCCAGCGAATGTCCGTATAGGGCAGCGGTTGGCGACGAACCTCAACACGGTACTCGGCCTTGAGGCGGCGCTCGAGCACCTCAAACTGCAGCACGCCGACCACGCCCACGATGACGCTCTCCATGCCGGCACCAAGCTCGCGGAAGATCTGGATGGCACCCTCCTGGGCAAGCTCCTCCATACCCTTGACGAACTGTTTGCGCTTGAGCGTATCGACCTGCGTAATGCGAGCGAACATCTCGGGGGCAAACGTCGGGATCTGCGGGTACTGCACGTGGCGCTTGCCGGAGCACACAGTGTCGCCGATGCTAAAGATACCCGGGTCGAACAGGCCCACGATATCGCCCGCGTACGCCTCGTCCACGATGGCGCGGTCATCGGCCATCATCGAGGTACCCGTGGCAAGCTTAAGCTTGCGGTTGCCCTGCACGTGGAAGGCATCCATGCCGCGCTCGAACTTGCCCGAGCAAATGCGCACAAAGGCGATGCGGTCGCGGTGGTTCTTGTCCATGTTGGCCTGGATCTTAAACACAAAGCCGCTAAAGTCGTCGCGGCAGGGATCGACCGGTTCGCTGGTGAGCGTATCGGTATAGGCGCGCGGCGTCGGGGCCAGACGCAGGAACTCCTTGAGGAAGGGCTCCACGCCAAAGTTGGTAAGCGCCGAGCCAAAGAACGCCGGGCTCAGCTTGCCGCAGGCCACGGCATCCAAGTCGAGCTCGTCGCCGGCGCCATCGAGCAGCTCGATGTCGTCCATCAGGTTCTTATGGTTTTCCTCGCCGATGAGCTCGTCCATGGAAGGATCGCCCAGCTCGGCCTCGACCTCGGCGACCTTCTTGGTGGCGTTGGCGTGGCCGTCGCCCTCAAAGGCAATGACGCGACGGGTCTGACGGTCGAACACGCCACGGAAGTTGCGGCCGCTGCCGATCGGCCAGTTCATAGGATACGTATTGATGCCCAGGACATTCTCGATCTCTTCCATGAGCTCAAACGGATCGCGAGCCTCGTGGTCGAGCTTGTTCACAAAGGTGAAGATGGGAATGTGACGCAGCGTACAAACCTTAAAGAGCTTTTTGGTCTGGGCCTCGACGCCCTTAGCGCCGTCGATGACCATGACCGCGGCGTCGGCGGCCATAAGCGTACGGTAGGTATCCTCCGAGAAGTCCTGGTGGCCGGGGGTATCGAGGATGTTGACGCAGGCGCCGTTGTAGGTGAACTGCAGCACCGAGGAGGTAACGGAGATGCCGCGCTCCTTCTCGATGTCCATCCAGTCCGAGACGGCATGCTTGGCCGAGCTCTTGCCCTTGACCGAGCCGGCAGTCTGGATGCTGCCGGTATAGAGCAGCAGCTTCTCGGTAAGTGTGGTCTTACCGGCGTCCGGGTGGCTGATGATCGCGAATGTGCGGCGCGACGAGATTTCATCCGACAGGCTTGCCATGCGGATCCTTTCTTGCATTGAGTGCATTACGTCGTTGTAACCGTATTATTGTAGCCGCGAAATCCCGCTCTAGGGCACCTATCAGGACAAATTCATCAGTTGGAGCCTGGATAGCCGGCCCAATCTGAATTTGTCTCTTGCGCAACTGTGCATAGTGTATATATACTGTGCTTACCGGTTATATACACGTGTAGCCCAACAGCTAAGGAGCCGCTGTGGACATCATCCTATCCAATTCGAGCGATAAGCCCATCTACGAACAGATATCTTCGCAGGTCAAAGCTCAGATCCTTTCGGGCACACTCACTGCGGGAGCCAAACTCCCCAGCATCCGTGCACTCGCGAGCGATCTTGGCGTGAGCGTCATCACCACCAAGCGCGCCTACGCCGACCTGGAGCAGCTCGGGTTTATCTGCACCGTGCAGGGCAAGGGCTGCTTTGTCGCCGAGGGCAACCAAGAACTCTTGCGTGAAAACCAGCTCTTCCATATCGAAGAGTTACTTGCGAAAGCGGCAAGCCAAGCCGAAGCCTTGGGCGTCACGCGCGACAAGCTGCACGAAATGCTCGACCTCGTGGCCCCCGAAACCATGCAGTAGCCATCTGCAAGAAAGGCTATACCATGCAAAACCTTTTAGAACTCAAAGGTATCTCGCGCCGTGTGAGCGACCGTTTTTCGCTGCGTGATGTCACACTCGCTGTGGAGCCCGGCCAGATTGTCGGCTTTGTGGGTGCCAACGGCGCCGGCAAAACCACGACGATTCGAGCCGCGCTCGGGCTTATAAAGCTCGATGCCGGCGAGGTGCACCTGTTTGGGCAGCGCTGTGGCGCCGACGCGCCCGATGAGTCGCAACGCCATCTACGCTCCCGCGTCGGTCTTGTCCTGGACACGTGCCCCTTCCCCTCCACGCTCAAGGTGGGCCAGATCGAGTCGCTCGTAGGCCCGGCGTACCCCACGTGGGACCGCGAAACGTTCGCCGGATTCATCAACCGATTTGGCCTCGATCCCAAGACAAAGGTCAAGGATCTCTCCCGCGGCATGGGCATGAAACTGCAGCTTGCCTGTGCGCTCAGCCACAATGCCAAGCTGCTCGTTTTGGACGAAGCCACCGCGGGCCTTGATCCCATGGCACGCGAGGAACTGCTCGATGAGCTGCTCACCTTTGTTTCCGACGGCCAGCACAGCGTGCTGCTCTCGAGCCACATTACGTCCGATCTCGATCGCACCGCTGATCGCGTCATCTGCATCGATGCCGGCTCGATTATGTTTGACCTGCCGCGCGAGGATATTACCGACCGCGCCGGCATCGCCCACTGCACTCGGGCACAGGCCGCCGAACTTATGGCGTGTGTCGACGGTGCCCGTGTCGCCCACCACGCCTACAGCGTGGACGTGCTCGTGCCCAACCGTCGCGAAGCGCTCGAGGCCTTCCCCGAGATTCCCTGCGATCGGGTAACCATTGACGACTATCTACGCCTCACGCTGAAAGGGGCTTCGAAATGAAACGCGCCTTTATGTCCGAGCTCGCCATCGTTCGCACGCTCGCCCCGAGCATCGCGGGCGTCGGCCTGTTCATATTCGTCGTATTGACCCTTGCCAACGCGACAGACGGCGATTCCGGCATGAGCGCCGGCGCCTGTGCCGTCAGTGCCATGTCGCCCATTATAATCATGAACTCGCTAGCTGGCTACGATAACCAAAACGGCTGGGAGCGTTATCGAGCAACGTTGCCCTTCTCGCGCAAAGACATTATTTGCGCACGCTACCTGTGCATCGTTGTCTTCTCGGTCGTCATGGCATGCGCGGCTACGTTTCTGAACATCCTCGCCCTTCCGCTCTTCGACCCCATGGGCATCCCTTCGATATGCCAGACGATCTTTGAAATCGCAACCGCCTCGGCGGCATCGATGCTCATCTCCCTCATGATGGTATTCTTGACACAGCCGCTGTTCTACCGATTTGGACACATGGAGGCGCTGCGCCTATCCCTTGGCCTGTTTGCTCTGTTTGGCTGCGGCACCATGGCAATGCTGAGTTTCTCCAACCCCATCAGCAACTGGCTCATGTCGATTGCCGGGGCGAATCCCGATCCTGCCGTTCTTAGCTGTCTGTGTGCAGGCATCGCCGTACTTGCCCTCGCGCTATGTGCAATCAGCTGCACCGTCAGCACCAAGGTTTATCGAGTACGCGATCTGTAATCGACAGCTAAAAAAGCTTAGGTGGTACCCCGCTTATTTTTTCAATGAAACAAGGCGGCATAGCGTCACCACCGCCCCTCACAGCAGGCCGTCTAGTTCTTGGCAACCAAAAAGACACCGTCAGCATATCGAAGGTGAATACTTTTCCGAGAAGTGAACGAGTAAAAACAGTGCCCTGTAGCATCGACATTTTTAAGGACTCAATTCCTGCGGTTTTTGTCTAAGAATCCTGCAGTTTTGTTCGAAAAAAGTGTGCATGTTCCAGGGGTCCAGATTTACTCGTTCACTTCGCGGAAAACCATTCACCTTCGATTCGAGCCTTAACCAAATGCCCTCTCGAACTATGGCCCCTGTCTCACCACAGCGATATCAAAGCTTCATGGCGGGACGGTATCATCGGACGAGCGCCGTAAATCTGGCGCGGTTGTTCTTTGGGGAGGCATTTCACCCGTGTCGTGGGTCGCAGCAGCATTTGTGTCGGCTTTCTTTGCCGGCATCACATCTGTCCTGGCCAAATGCGGCATCAAGCAGACCGACTCCGATGTCGCGACGGCCATTCGCACCTGCGTGGTGCTCGTTTTCGCCTGGGCAATGGCGGGCATTTCTGGATCCATTGGAACCATCGCCAGCATCGAACCCAGATCTTGGCTCTTTCTCGTCCTCTCGGGACTCGCTACCGGTGCTTCGTGGATCTGTTACTTTAAGGCGTTGGGCATCGGAGACGTCAATAAGGTCGTACCGGTCGACAAGATGAGCACCGTACTCGCCGCACTGATCGCCATCGTGCTTTTTGGCGAGACGAGCAACCTTGCGGTTAAGCTCGTGGGAACCGCTGTCATCACCCTCGGCACGTTTTTAATGATCGAGAAGAAGCAGTCTGCCGGACCCGAGCAGCAGCAAGACCGGACCTGGCTCGCTTACGCCCTCGGCGCCGCCGTGTTCGCGGCGCTCACGTCCATCCTTGCCAAGGTTGGCATCGAAGGCGTCGAGTCAAACCTGGCCACGGCAATCCGCACCTGCGTGGTACTGGTTATGGCATGGGCGATCGTGGCAGCCAAGGGAAAACTGGATCAGGTCGCGCACGCTGACCGGCGCGAACTCACATTTCTCGCAACATCGGGCATCGCGACCGGAGCATCGTGGCTGCTCTATTACTACGCCATCGCCACAGGCCAGGTGAGCGTCGTGGTGCAGATCGACAAACTATCGATTGTCGTATCAGTACTATTTGCGCGCCTGACATTCAACGAAAAACTCTCACGACGCAGCGTCATCGGTCTCGCCCTCATCGTACTGGGCACCGCCGCGCTCGCAGTTTGGAAGTAGCGCGGCCAGCAGCCGCTACATCCTCACACCTGGCTTGGGATGCCTGTACTGACCGTGGGATGCCGTGCGCTTACCGTGCGAGATGGCAAATTTGGGACAACAGTGCAGGCAACGAAGGCAGGCTGCGCACTCCGGCTTTGTCCAGACGGGAAGGCCGTCGCGCATCTCAATCGCCGCCATGGGGCAGCGCTTGGCACACAGGCCGCAGCCGATGCAGCGATCGGCATCGACGGCAAACTTGCTCGTCTGTTGCATGCGCGGCAGCCCAATTGCGTGATACGCGCACGATGCAAACAGAGGCACGCGATGGCGCATCATGTTGCCCGTGCGGCGTGCCCGCACCGCCTCGATCACGGCATCAATCTGCGCCTCGGCAGCTCTATTGATACCCTCAACCTTTTGAGGGTCAGACAGGTCGAAAACAGGCGTCCAGGTATCGGGCATCTTGACGCTCATCGCCGCATCTAACTCGAGCCCACGCTCGTGTAGCAGATCGCGGGCGAACTTGGCCGATTGCCCGGTCGTCGAACCATATGTCGAGACATAGAACGTATAGGGGCGCTCGCCGCCCTTTGTGCCGGCAGCAACCGATAGGTCGACAGTCTTCAAAAACTCGATCATTGGCGTCGGCAAGCCCCAGGCGTATACCGGGGCGACAAACCCCAGCCGACAGGGGCCTTCCATCACAGCAAGGTGAAGGATCTCGGCATCAAAGCGCTCAATCGACATAACTTTGTCGCTTGTCGCCACTGCAATGCGACGCGCCACATGCTCGCTGTTCCCTGTCGCGCTAAAGTACAGGATCATCTCGTACCCCTGGAATTGACTCGTGAAAAACCGCGCTACTTGCGCAGCGGCTTGGGCAGCGGAATGCCGGCGGCGATAACGGCGGCGATGATCATGCAGACGATACCCTTGAGCGGGAAGCACATGAGCAGCAGGCCCACGACCATGACGGGCTGACGCATAACGGCGCCCATCGTCGATGCCGTGCAGACGGCGACGCAAAAGACCGGATCTGCGCCGGTGAGGATGGCAAGGCCATAGCCCAGGCTTACGCCCGAGAAGATAACCGGGAAGAAGTGGCCGCCGCGCCAACCAAGGTTGATGAGGGCGGGGGTCAGCATGGCCTTGACCAGACCGGTCGCGATAAGCACGCCGGCGGGAATGGTCAAGTAGGTTTCCATGAGCACGTCGGCCTGGGTCTCGCCGGCAAACATGGTGTAGGGCAGGACCGTGCCGCAGGTGGCGAGCGCCAGACCGGCCAGCATGGCCTTGACGACAGGACGCTCCCCTATTGCATGGGACAATGCCTCGCTTGCATGCTCGGAGACAAAGTACAGCCAACCGCAAACGGTGCCAACCAACGCCAGCGGAATGAGCCAGGTAAGCTCCAAGTTGCCCACCTCGGCGGACTCGAACCTGGGCATGCCCATGCCGCCGCCCACAAGCTGGCCAAGCAGCAGGTAGGTACCCAGACCGCCGGCAATCGCAATACCGTAGACCACCGTCTTTTGCGCCTTGGGCAGCTTGATGGTGATCTCGCCGGACGCGGAGCCCTCGTCGCCGTCGGCACTACCGGCAAGCGGCGCCACAAAGCCAAAGACGGGCGCGGTAAAGAGCGCCGTCAGGGCAGCCTGGGTACCCAGCAGCGTGAGCTCCCTAAACTCGGCGCCAAAGCGACGCATACGGTCGCCGACCCAGCTGCACAGACCCGCGATAACGCCGGTCAGGCCGGCCTCCGGTCCAATGCTTCCGCCAAACAGCAGCGGCAGCAATGCCGCGAGCGAAAGCTTGCCCAGGTTGTCGTACGGGTAGCGCCCGTCTTGCTTAACCTTAGCCATCACCTGGTTGAGGTCATCGGTCTTGGTGCCTGTCATCTTTTCGTACAGACCGATTAACAGGCCGCCCAGCAGACAGACAAAAAACGGGTACGGCAAAAAGCCAAACGGGCCGCTGGCAAGCTCGGGCGAAGCGACGCCCAGCGCGTGCGGAATCTCGGTCCATAGATAGTCGATACCGTGCTCCATCGCAAAAAAGAACAGCCAGACCGCGGCACCTGCGAACGCACCGGTCACGGCAACGCTAAGTAAAAACAGCGCGCGGTTTTTGGGTTTGGCAAGGTTATCCATCGGGTCCTCCCGCGGTCAAAGTCGACATAGTTACGTTTTATTGTAGAGCGAGCGTTGCCCGAACGAGCCAACCGCCTGCGCCGCGAACGGCACCATTGGGAGCCATAGTGGGGCAGGCTCAAGACTTATCCGTTGATAATCGAGGCAATCTCGCGCAAATCGTCGGCAAAGTAGATACCTTGCTGGCGCTGCGGGCTCGATAGGCCCTTATCAATCATGTGCCCGAGCAGCGCCTTGAGGTCGTTGTAGTAACCGTCCAGGTTATACAGGATGCACGGAGCACTCAGGTGCCCCAACGACACAGCGGACATGACCTCGGC
>CABQSP010000068.1:0-9124 GCA_902466855.1 uncultured Collinsella sp.
AACGATATGGCACCGTGGGGACACATATATGTCAATCCTGGTCTAACAGAGCCTTATATAATCTATGGAGCCTCTTGCGGGCAAAGCAGCCCCACGTCATGCGGCGGGCCCATGGCAGGTTCCTGCGTTTTATTCAAAGCTTGCCGCTAAGGTGCGCCGAGCCTTTACAATAGGACAGTCCCAAGGACGTATTCGATAGCTTCCGTGCAGCGCATGCGCGCCGCGCGTGAAAGGATATATTGCCCCATGCCTTCAACCCTTCCCGCTCCCATCGATAAGCTCGCCATCGTCGTCGTTACGTACAAGCGCCAGGAACTCCTGGCCAATTTATTCGACTCCATGACCGAGCTCACTGCCGCGCCCTGGCGCATCGTGATTGTCGATAACGAGAATTCGCGCGAGACCGAGGCCATGTGCACCGCATTCAACGAGCGCCTGGCCAACCTGTGGGGCATCGACACCGAGCAGCCCGACGCGCAAGGCGGCACCGACCGCGTTATCTACGCGCCGCAGCTTGAAAACGGTGGCGGCGCGGGCGGCTTCTCCGCCGGCACCAAGTGCGCCTACGACCTGGGCGCCCAGTGGTTCTGGGTGATGGACGACGACGTGCTCGTCATCCCCGAAGGCATCGAGCGTCTTGCCAAGTGGACCGACCGCTACGATGTCATCCAGGGTTCGCGCCTGGACTTTGACGGCGGCGCCTTCTTTTGGCAATACCAACTCATCCTTTCGCTCGGCATTCCCAACCCAGTCGCCAAGTGGGACTTGGGTCCAGAGGGTTATCGCGCCATGAACCAGCTGTGCTTTGAGGGCGGCATGTTCTCGCGCCGCGTGGTCGACAAGATCGGCCTGCCCGATGCGCGATTCTTCATCTACGGCGACGATGCCTGCTATGGCTACGTGGCCAGCCAGCACTTCCCCGCCGCCGTTGTGGCCGACCTGGTGCTCAAGCGCGCCCGCGCCGTCTCAAACTGGGATATCGCCGGCAAGCGCCAGCTCAACTCCACGAGCGACACCAACCGTTACTACATCATGCGCAACCGCGGCTATCTGGCCCGCTACATGCAGATTTACGGCGACTATCACCCCGTGCTGTTCCGTCTGGGCAACGCCGCGACCTTCTGCAAAGAGTTCATCCGCTTGGCTGCGGTCGACAAATGCTTTAAGACCGGTATTCCGGCGCTGCGCCGTGGCATGAAGGACGCCCGCAAGATCATCAAGGACCCCGACTGGAAGCCCATGCCGCCCATGAAGGACACCGAGTAACGGAAGCCGGAAACACCTCGGCGCTTAAAGCCGCTGGCACACCGTAGCCACATGCTGCCCATCAAAACCGAACCCCCAGCGCATGCGACCCACGCCGGGGCGCGGTACACGGATTTCGTCGATGCCGGCGCGCTCTATGTCGAGTAGCGACTGCACGGCCAGCAATTCCAGTCCCAGCGCATCCACATCGGGGTCATACATCAAGTTAATCGTTATCAGCGGGCGCTCGTCCAGCATGCCAATCGTATCTGCTACGTCGAACACAGCACCCGTAGGGAAAACCTGGATGTCCCAGCGACCTGCGCCACACTTTCGCCTCGAGGCAGGATTGGCATAGCCCGGTAAGCCAAAGCAGAGCCCCTGCAAGAGCAGATGATATGGCAGCGGCTTATCTGGGTCGGTCTCACCGATTCCCGCATCCCCCAGGATGCGGCTTAGCGCCCGCCTCACGGTATCCTCGTTCCCACGGCACAGCCCGTCGCGAAACGCATCGACGTCTCGAATGTCTTCGGCAGCGCACTCAAACCACTCAACAATCACTAGACGCAAGGCCTGTCGAAGCTCGTTATTGGGCAATCGCAAAGCACGGAGGCGATTGCCATGCTCTGGCTCCTCAGTCATATCCGTCGTGAGAAAACCGGACAGATACAGCGCTGTCCACATGCCATCGTCAGTCGAGACATCTGGCTCTGCAGTGCCCAAACAAAGCGAGACCTCAGCGCACCCATGGGCCTCGAGCAAATCAAACAAGACCGAAAGGCGGTCGAGATTCCACCCGGCAACTACCCTACTCAGGCAATCGGCATATCCATACAGATCGGCACGCACAGGCGCCGTGCAGCCTCGGCCAAGAAAACCGATCACACGCTCTGGACTCGAGCAATAGGCCCTGCCAAACCGATACCCCTCGAGCCATTCACGCGCATCATCCAGGTATTCCTCGCGCCCAGCATGATTCAAAAGAGCCTCGACCTCGGCATCCGAAAAACCGAAACATCGGTCACACCACGCCGACAGCGGCGTCGTCAGACAATACGAGCAGCCGCGCGAAGAAAGCGCCGCTTCGGCGGGACCGGAACACTCCCCCATCAGACACGTCAGCCGCAACGAATCGCGCGCAGTGGCAATGGCGTCAAACAGCGCACGGTCAAGTAGTTCTGCCGGATCGGCGTCGGAAGCGTTCCTCGCGCTCGCACGGCGAGACCACGCCGCATCGTACCCATCAACGAGCAATACAACCTGCCCATCGCAGGCAATCTCCAGCAGCTCTATGAGCACACCGAGCACCGAGTCAACCTCGTCCGCGCTCGCCACGCCACGCGCGACACGTTCGATGTGACGCACCTTATCTCGAGCTAAATCCGGAGCCTCCAAGAGCGCCAACAAGCGAGCGCACTCGCCCGAAAGGGCATCGCGCACGACGCCGGCAACAGCGGGGCCACGCCTCCCAGCGCCAGAAAAGTCCAGCGATATCACCGGATAGCAAGCATACTCATCCCGATAGCGCCCGCCGTTCGCATCCCAAATCTGAGCATCGGCAAACAAACGCTGACCAGAGCGACCGACCGCTGGACGCTCCAGAAAAGCCCTGAGCATCGACAAGTTCATGCTCTTGCCAAAACCCTCGGGTCGACAGCACACCACAACGGACGCGTCGCAGTCCAACACATCGGCAATAAACATGGTCTTGTCAACCAGCATGCAACGACCAATGGCATCGGCAAAATCATGCACACCGACCGGCAAAACCGCATCATCGACATGGTTGACAAGCCGTACGCCAAAAGTATCGTCACTGTTGCAATACTCCTGTTCAGACACCGTAACTTCTCCCTAAAACGCAGCACGAAGCCCATTGTAGCGAGCAGTTCAAGTGCAACGCTGGATCCGTGCAAAGGCATCGGGCAACGGTAGGAACAAAGGCCTTGAGGGGGCATAACAAATCGTTGTGCAACAAAATGGGGCCCGATGCAACTGCACCGGCCCCCATTGCGAATCTTTAGTTGTCGGGCAACCGAAAGGGACTACTCCTCGGAGTCGTTCTGCCCAGCAGCCTTCTTTTGCTGATCGAGCTTATGCTTGCCACTCACAATAGACGTGGCACCCAGCGTGGCCAAGCTTGCACTGGCAAGGCTCGCCATAACGATAAGGTCGCCCGTCTTGGGCATGTTACCGCCAGATGACTTGGTCGTTGTAGTCGTCGTGGTTGTAGTGGTCACCGTCTTGGAGTCATTTTGCTCTTGGACTTGGTTGTCAGCACCGCTCTTGTCGTCGTCTTCGGGCTGTTTCTTTTCGCCCTCGGTCTTGCTCTCGTCCTTCTTCTGACCGGACTTGTCGCCCTTCTCATCAGAGCTAGGACCCTTATCGGATTCAGCCTTCTCGGAAGCCTTGTCCTTGGAGTCGCCCTTTGCGGCTTCGGTCTTTTCCGTGGAAACCTGATCAGAGTTGTCCTTGTTCTGGGCCGAGCCGTTATTGACGCCAGCCATCAGCGAAGAACCCAGCGTAGAACCAAGCTGCTCGGAGAAAGAAGGCTTCTTGTCCGGCGAAGCAACGGGAGCGTCCGGCGCCTTATTCGAGTCGTCCTTGGAAGCATCGGAATCAGGGGTCGTGTCAGAGCCGGAGCCGTTGTTAGAGCCGGTGTCAACGGACGAATCGCTCGAGCCGGTAGATGAGTTAGAGGTGCCAGCGTCGGTCGAACCAGAAGCGTCGCTGTCCGTATTGCCGGCAGAGCTTGAAGGCGAATCGCTCGCAGCAGAGCCGTTCGAATCGGAGCCGTTCGAGGTAGAGCCGTCGTTGGTAGTGCCACCAGCAGAGCCATTACCGTCAGCATCGGTCGAGGGCGCATCCATCCTGTCATCGTTGGCATCGTCACTCGAGCCGTCATTCGAATCAGGTGTCGGCGAGGGCGCCGGCGCAGGCTCGGGCTGCACGGGCGTCGCAGCGGCAGCGGCCTCGTCCTCGGCGATATAAACCAAGCAGTCCTTCAGCTCGTTGCGGTAGCGGTTCTTCCAGCCCTCATGATACTGGGGCTGACTTGAAAACTTGGTGGCGACATTGTTGACCACGCTATTGGAGAGCGCCGTCGCAAACTCGCGGTCGGACATATCGTTGGAAAGATTCGCCCAGCGGAAGAAGTCTCTGCAGCCACCGGTACCGCACATGTTGGTGATGCTCCACACCATACCCTTGACGCAATCGGCGCGGCCGGAGATGTCAATGCCAAGAGCGCTCTTAAGCCACGCCTCGGTCACCGCATAGTACGAGTTGTACGCATACGCATCCTGCAGAGCCGAAAACTCAGCAGGATCGGTGTTATAAGCACCCTGGAAGGCCTCCTGTGCAATACGGCCCAGCTCGGTAAGCTGGTCGTTCTCGTACATGGCATTGCTCGCGTTGGAAATCTCGCTGCCGCGATCAATCGCATCCTTGAGCATGCTGTATTTTTCGGGGCTGTAGTTGTAGACCTGCTTCATAAACGGAATGAGCGACCAACGGCGGTCGAACTGGTAATAGCCCAGCGCGTTGTAGCCGTCACCATACGAAAAGCCCTGGTTGTAGTTACCATGGCTCTCGTACTTGGTAAAGTACTTCATCTCGGTAGTCACGTTGACAAACGAAACGCCCTGGACCGACCTCAGCACGCCCGAGAAGGACTGCTGGGTGTAGAGACCCTTATCGATATCGGTGGCATCCGAGGCAACGCCTGGCGTGGGCTCCTCGGCAGCGGCGGGTGCCGGCGCGGAAACGGCGCCAAACGAAAGCGCCAGCGTCAGACCCGCGACAATAGCAGAATGCTTGGGCTGCATAAGATCCTCCCTGCATTGGTGTAGTTAAAGTGCAGTTTGCAAAGATAGAATCAGTATTGCAGCTCGTCCGTTGTTGCACAACAACCCCTCGGTAAACGGCAACAACCTTCCGCGAAATCTTAAGGAATTAAACAAACTGGTCGTCGGGCGCCATCAGAAGCTCGCCGTATCGCTCCATCAGCCCGTCCCTCAACTGACAGAAAGCGGGGATATAGACGTTCAAGATGCGCTGAATCAAATCTTGAGCGAGCTTGTTGTCGTAGATATGGACGTTCGTATTGCGGTCTCTGAGCATGTCTAGCCAGGCCGCCTCATCAATAAAGTCGTAGAATCGGTACGACTCCTTCAAGATGGCACGAGGAGACCCCGACGCGGCAAGCGTGGCGCCCTCATACTCGAGCAGACGCTTAAGGAGCTTCCAGCTCAGTTCAAATTGAAGATTGAACTTATTAATTAATCCACTCTGAACAAAATCATTGTTGAGATCCTGATTGGGCGCATCCTCAAGATTCGCCAAGGCGCTAACAAAGTTCTCATATTTTTTCATACAGAATCACACCATCCCTGGCAATCTCATCGAGCAATTGCTGCGATAGGGACTCGTCGAGATTGACGACATCTACATCTAAAAGAGTATCAAGATGTTCCTCGATCAAATATGAGAAACGGCCGAAATCCCGGCAACCTGCTACGGCGATGTCAATATCGCTCTTGGGCAAGTTGTCGCCTCGAGCACGAGAACCAAACAACACGACCTTCTCGGCGTCACATTCCAGAGCAAAAACTTCGATTTGCTTGTACACCTTGTCGAGAGATGTCATTTGCAGCCCTTACAGCTTAATGTCATAGTTGATCTCGGGAACGGCGGCTAGGTCGGCCAACGTCACGCCGTCGACGTATTTTTCGATCACGTCGTCCAGACCGCGCCAGAACTTGACGGTCGAGCACAAATCGCTGCGGGTGCAGCTGTTGTCGATGCCGTCGCACGCCACGGGCGCTGTGCTGCCCTCGACAGCGCGCAGGATGTCGCCGGCACGCACCTCGGCCGGGTCCTTGGCCATCATGTAGCCGCCGCCCTTGCCGCGCACGCTCTTAAGCAGGCCAGCCTTCATAAGCGGACGAACCAGCTGCTCCAAATACTTTTGCGAGATATGCTCGCGGTCGGCAACCTCGCGCAGGGCAATCTTGCCCTCGGCGTCGCCGAGCGCCGCGATATAGATCATCAGCCGGAGGGCATAGCGGCCCTTGGAAGAAATGAGCATACCTACCCTCCCATCGTTGCTGGGACAAAATACCAGGAGTGTTTGTCCCAAATCTTATGCACGCGGGGCAAACAAACCTGATTATTATGTCCCACATCTAAAAAGTCGAGTGGATTAGTCGGGTTTTCCCTTGACTAACGCCGAACCCATAGTAACTTTATTCCGAGAAGATTCCTAGGGTTTAGTACACCTATGAGTACACCATATACAGAGAGGGACAGCATGAGCGCAAATCCGCTGCTTTCCATCGAAGGTCTGACCGCCTCCGTGGACGAGAAGACCATCCTCCACAACGTCAACCTCAACGTCGCCGCCGGCGAGACCCACGTGCTGATGGGACCCAACGGCGCCGGCAAGTCTACCCTCGGCCACCTGGTCATGGGCGACCCCGTCTACACGGTCAACGACGGCCGCATCGTCTTTGACGGCCAGGACATCACCGAGCTCACCACCGACAAGCGTTCGCGCGCCGGCCTGTTCCTGAGCTTCCAGGCCCCGGTCGAGATTCCGGGCGTGCCACTGTCGAGCTTTTTGCGCGCCAGCATCGCCGGCCGCCCCGGCCTGGAGATGAAGGGCAAGGAGTTCCGCCGCCGCGTGAAGGAGCTCGCGGCCGAGCTCAACATGGATACCGCCTACCTCAACCGCGAGCTGGGCGTGGGTTTCTCGGGCGGCGAGAAAAAGAAGGTCGAGATGCTCCAGCTTCTGCTGCTGCAGCCCAAGCTCGCCATCCTGGACGAGACTGACTCCGGCCTGGACGTCGACGCCCTTTCCACCGTCAGTCATGGCATGGACGCCTACCGCAAGAGCTGCGACGGCTCCATGCTCATCATCACGCACAACACGCGCATCCTGGAGCACCTGGATGTCGACCGCGTCCACGTTATGGTCAAGGGCCACATCGTGCGCGAGGACGACGCCTCGCTGATCCCCTGGATCGACAAGAACGGCTTTGAGACCTTCGAGCGCGAGGCCGCCGAGCAGCGCGCCCAGGCCGAGGCCGCCGCTGCCGAGCAGCAGGCGTAAAGGGGCGACGCAATGACCAAGAACCGCACCGAGGTCGCGGACATCGACCGCAGCCTCTACGACTTCACCTATGGCGAGGAGGGATTTGAGCGCCTCGACGCCGGCATCACGCCCGACATCGTGCGCGAGATCAGCGCCAAGAAGGACGAGCCGCAGTGGATGCTCGACCTGCGCTTAAAGTCCCTCGAGATCTTTAATCGTTTTCCCGACCCGACGTGGGGCCCCTCCATCGAGGGCCTGGACATGGATAACATCGTCACCTATGTCAAGCCCAACACCGACCAAAAGCACGACTGGGAGTCGGTGCCCGACGACATCAAGAGCACCTTTGAGCGCCTGGGCATCCCCGAGGCCGAGCGCAGCTATCTGGCAGGCGTCGGCGCGCAGTACGACTCCGAGCTCGTCTACCACAACATGCAGGACACGGCGTCTAAGATGGGCATCGTCTACTCCGGCATCGAGGAGGCCCTGCACGACCCGCAGTGGGAACCGCTCATCCACGAGAAGTTTATGACGCTCATCCCGCCCACCGACCACAAGTTTGCGGCCCTGCACGGCGCCGTATGGTCGGGCGGCTCGTTTGTCTACGTGCCCAAGGGCACCAAGCTCGACTTCCCGCTGCAGAGTTACTTCCGTCTTAACGCCAAGGGCGCCGGCCAGTTTGAGCACACGCTCATCATCGTCGAGGACGATGCCGACCTGCACTTCATTGAGGGTTGCTCCGCGCCCAAGTACAACGTGGCCAACCTCCACGCCGGCGCCGTCGAGCTCTTTGTGGGCAAGCGTGCGCACCTGCGCTACTCGACCATCGAGAACTGGTCCAAGAACATGTACAACCTCAACACCAAGCGTGCGCGCGTGGACGAGGATGGCGACATCGAGTGGATCAGCGGCTCCTTCGGTAGCCACGTGGGTTACCTCTACCCCATGAGCGTGCTCAACGGCCGTCGCGCCCGCTCGAGCTTTACCGGCATCACCTTTGCCGGCGCCGGGCAGAACCTCGACACCGGCTGCAAGGTCGTGCTCAACGCGCCCGAGACCTCGGCAACCGTCGAGACCAAGGGCATCTCCAAGAGCGGCGGCATCCAGACGTTCCGCAGCTCTATCGTTGCCACGCCCAAGGCCGAGGGCTCCAAGGCAACCGTGAGCTGCCAGTCACTGATGCTCGACGACCAGAGCCGCTCCGACACCATCCCGGCCATGGACATCCGCGCCAAGAACGTCGACATCGGCCACGAGGCCACCATCGGACGTATCGGCGACGACAAGGTGTTCTACCTGATGAGCCGCGGTATCCCGGAGGAAGAGGCTCGCACCATGATCGTCAACGGCTTTGCCAACCCGGTCTCCAAGGAGCTACCGCTTGAGTACGCCGTCGAGATGAACAACCTGATCAAGCTCGAGATGGAAGGAGCGATCGGATAATGAAACAGGAAACCAACACCGCTGCCACCACGCTCGAGCAGGTCAACGCGATGCCGGCCGCCACTTGGGGTTGGCTCAAGATGAACCAGACCAAGCTCGAGCTTTCGGACGAGCTTGCTGCCGCCCCCGCCGAGGCCGTTGAGGTCGAGGGCCTGGACGAGCAATTTGCTGGCGTGGCAGACGCGTTCGACGCCGCCATGGACGCCATGGCCGAGCGCTTCCCCGAGCGCCGCGCCTCCGCGCCCGGCGATGCCGCCGACCGCGCCCGCATCACGCCCGAGACCGAGCTCGACGTGCCCGCCACCTCCGTCTACCAGGCCGGCGCTATCAAGCTCGAGGAGG
>CABQSP010000069.1:0-8945 GCA_902466855.1 uncultured Collinsella sp.
ATCCAGATGGTTCAGCGCCAGCTTGCTCATCACCTCGGCAATCTCCTCGAGCGTGCCCGTCCCGCCGGGAAAGGCGATGAACACATCGCCGAGCTCAATCATCTTGGCTTTGCGCTCGGCCATATCACTCGTCACGATAAGGTCGTCGATGCCGTCATGTTGAAACTCGGCCTCGATAAAAAAGCTCGGCTCAACACCCGTCACGTGTCCGCCGGCATCGAGCACGCTATCGGCGAGCGCGCCCATCAGGCCCGATTTGGACCCGCCGTATACCAGCGCGTGTCCGTTGGCGCCAATCCAGTTGCCCAGCTCCTGTACCGCGGGCAGAAATGCCGGGTCATTGCCAGTGTTGGCACCCAGGTACACGGTGATGTTCATATTTGTCCCCCTGTTGTGGCGCACGACGTTCGTCTTAGCGCTGGCGTCGACGATACTCGCGCACGCGGCGTGACAGATCGGCGAGCTCGTCACGATCGAGCTCTTCCAAATGCTCAAGATCGTCCATAAAACGAGCCATGGTGTCCTTTTGACGCATCTTGATAAGCGTATTGCAGTAGTTCACCGCCACGCCCGTGAGCATGGCGATGTAGAAGATGCTGATAACGCTCAAGACGACGGTAATGGCGCGGGCAACCGGTGTCTCGGCCGGAATGTCACCAAAGCCGATGGTCGAGACCGTCTCAAAGCTAAACCACAGGCCATCGCCAAACGTAAGGGTCGTGGGCTCGGACAGCCAAACGGCCGTCGAGCATAGCAGGTAGAAGACGAGGAACAGCTCCGTAATGCGCACGAAGCCCGCCTGGCGCAACACGTCGGCAAGCGTCCTGAGCTTTTTCATCGCGACCCCTTTTCTCAGACGTCCAATCACATTCGCTCGGTATTGTCCCACGCCTCTCCCGCAAACGAAACTAGTCATTGGGGACGTTCTTAAATGACTAGTCAAACAAGAACGTCCCCAATGACTAGTCGTTTAAGAACGTCCCCAATGACTGCCGGGCGGGAGCGTTTAGCGGTGCTGCCCGGCAGCTGGGCAGGCTGAGCTGGTATTCTTATGCGGTAATGTCTCGATTCGTTAGGATTGCATGTGAGAGCTGCCACTGTCCTTCGTTCAGCTATATATCGCGCCTTGGCCGTTGCGCTTACCGCGCTCGCCGTACTGAGCGCCGTCACGCCCGCCCCTGCCTTTGCCGCCGACTCCGACCAGCAGGTCAAGACGGTCCGCGTTGGTTGGCTCGTCAACAACGAGGGCTTCCAGGACGGCACCCCCGGCGAGCGTCTCTCGGGATGGGGTTACGAGTACCTCCAGACCCTGTCGTACTACACGCCCGGCTGGCGGTACGAATACGTCTCCGGCACCTTCACCGAGCTTATGGACATGCTCGAGGCAGGCGAGATCGACCTCATGCCCAACATCTCCTACTCTGAGGAACGCGCCCAAAAGCTGCTCTTTTCCTCGAACCCCGAGGGCACCGAGCGCTACTACATCTACGCCAAGCCCGATCGCGACGATCTGGCCAAGGGCGACCCCCAAGCGCTCCAAGGCCTTACCATCGGCTACAACCCCGACGTTATGCAAACCTTCGTTGGCCAGCAGTGGCTCGCCAACGAAGGCATTACCTGCACCTATAAAGAAATCGACACTGGCGGCGCCCTCTTTGGCGCGCTCACAAACGGCGAGGTCGACGCCATCATCATGAACGACACGCTCTCGTCGCCCGAGGCGTCGCCCATGTTCTACGTTGGTTCGAGCGACTACTACTTTGCCGTCCCCAAAAGCCGCCCCGACCTAATGGACGACATCAATGCCGCCATGTCGGCAATCGCCCGCGTCAACCCACGCTATATCGACGAAGTCAAATCTAACTACTCGGCCCAAAACAGCGGTTCATCATCGCTCAACGGCCCCGAACGTTCCTGGCTCAAAGCAAATGACAACACCATCACGCTCGGCTACATTACGGGCAAACTCCCCTACTGCAACGAAGACGAAGACGGCAAAATGGAAGGCTCGCTCGCATCGCTTGCGGCGACGTTGCACGATAAATTTGGCATTACGGTCAAAACCGTCGCCTTTGATAACTACAAGATGATGTCAAAGGCCCTGTCAAAGGGAAGCATCGACGTTGCGCTGCCGGTATACCGAGATTACTGGTTTGCCGAGCAATCAGGCGTTGTGCAGTCGGTATCGTTGGGGACCGTGTCCCTCACCGCCATCCACACCGGCAGCAACCTGAACAAAGACCTTCAGAACATCGCCTGTACCAAATCATCGTTTGTCAACAAAAATGCACTTGAAAGTCTGTTCCCCACAGCGACCGTGACCGAATACCAATCCGACGATGAAGCGTTCGACGACCTCAGGAAGGGAACGGCGCACTGCATCGTCGCTCCCAGTTCACGCGTAAAGACCATCGGTGACCGTTACGATCTCGAGGACTGCAAGACGACCGAGCTCCCTGACACCTGTGAGCTCTCGTGCTGGATTTCGCGCGGAAAACCCGAGCTGCTGGGAATCATCAACAAGAGCATCATCAATTCCGGAGAATCGCTCTCCGCAAGCAATTTCTCCCCCACGTCGTACACGGCCCAGGAATCCGACACGCTTCGATTCCTTTATCGCAACCGCACCGCTATTGCCGCCACCCTCATCGGTATGTTGTCGGTCGGCATCGTCCTGCTCATCTGGGCGCTCGTGCGCGCTCGAACCGAGCGCAAAAAAGCCGATGCTGCCAACGCCGCTAAGACGGCATTCCTCACGCGCATGAGCCACGACATCCGTACGCCGCTCAACGGTATCCTGGGCCTTATCGAGATTGAGGAATTGAAGGAAGGCGATATGCAAGTCGCCCGCGAGAGCCGTGCCAAGGCGCGCGTTGCCGCCAATCACCTGCTTTCGCTGATCAACGACATCCTCGAAATGGGCAAAATCGAAGACCGCAAGCTGACACTGGAGCATGCACCTTTTAACCTCAAAGAGCTCTGTGACGATACACTGGTGCTGTGCAAGCTCCGCGCGTCCAGTAACGGCATCACAATGCAGGACAATAGTCTGCCGTACGCCACGGGGCCATACATGATCGGCAGTCCCACCCATATCCGACAGATCATGATCAACCTGTTAGACAACAGCATTAAGTACAACAAGCACGGCGGCTCCGTCACCTTTAGCTCAAAGACCAAGCCACTCGATAACGAGCGCGCGCTCTTTTGCTTTAGCGTTTCGGATACCGGCATTGGCATGGCCCCCAAGTTTTAAAGCATATCTATGAGCCGTTTGCCCAAGAAGGTGACGATGCGCGCAGCAAGTTCCAAGGAACCGGCATGGGCATGCCAATCGTCAAGTCGCTTATTGACCTGATGGGCGGCACGATTGAGATTTCGAGTGAGGTTGGCGTGGGGAGTACGTTCAACGTCCAGATTCCGCTCGATATCGACAAGAACCCTCAGGCAAGAGAACGTGCGGACGGCCAGGCAAACAGCTGCTCGCTTGCCGGCATGAACGTCCTTTTGGCAGAAGATAACGAGCTCAATGCCGAGATTGCCCAGGCTCTGCTCGAAAGCGAAGGCATCGTCGTAACTCGTGCCGCCAACGGCAACGAAACAGTCGACCTATACGTTGGCCGTCCCGCCGGCAGCTTCGATGCGATCCTGATGGACATTATGATGCCGGACATGGACGGCTACGAGGCAACCCGCGCGATTCGTCTGAGCGAGAAGGTCGATGCAGCCGATATCCCCATCATCGCGCTCACCGCCAATGCCTTTGCCGAGGACGCCAAGGCGGCACACGACGCCGGCATGAACGCTCATCTGTCCAAACCGCTCGACTTTAACAAGCTCAAAAACATACTCGCCCGCATCAAGAAAAACGGATCCGTTTCGCTATAGTTTGTGCTCAACCACCACGCACGACCAGAAAGGAAGCCAACGATGTTTAGGCCCTTACGTCGAAAGAAACGCGCCATCACCGACGAGGAAGCGCGCGAACTGCTCGCTACCTGCAAGCGCGGCGTCTTTGCCGTCAACGGCGACGATGGCTACCCGTACGCCATTCCCGTCAACTACTTCTTTGACACCGAGCACGACAAGATTTATTTCCATGGCGCCAAAGCTGGCCACAAGGTCGACGCACTCAAGCGCGATGACAAGGTCTGCTTTACCGTTTACGGCAACGAGTGGTACAAGGACGGTGACTGGGCTCCCTACGTTATGAGCACCGTGGTCTTTGGCCGCTGTCGCCTGGCGAATGACACTCCCGCGTTTATCGAGGATAAAGTCCGCCAGCTCGCCCTTAAGTACTACCCTTCTGCCGAGGAGGTCGAAGAGGAAATCGCCAAGGACATTAAGGGCGTCCAGCTCTACGAGATTACGATTGAGCATCTTTGCGGCAAGCAGATTCAGGAAAAGTAAGTCCCTCAGCAGGCCTCATCAATAGCAATATGGCCCGGGTCCAACCAACATTGGAACCGGGCCATATGCTTATAAAGCGTCGGCAGCTATGTGTGCAAGCGCCTCAACAAGTTCCTGCGAGCTCACGGGTTTACTCAGGTGCGCGTCCATGCCCGCCTCACGCGAAAGCCTGCGGTCGTCGGCAAAGGCGTTGGCACTCACAGCGATAATCGGCGTAGTCGCGGCATCCTCGCGATCGAGTGCTCGAATTCGACGCGTGGCCTCAAGGCCATCGATACCGGGCATCATGATGTCCATCAACACCACGTCGTACTCGTACGGCGCGCTCGCGGCAAACATCTCGACGGCAGACTCGCCATCCTTAGCATGCGTCACGACGGCACCGGCACGGCTGAGCGTAAACTGCGCGATCTCGGCATTCAGATCGTTATCCTCTACGAGCAAAACGCGCAGGCCCTGGAGCGCATCGCCGTCGCCCGCATCTACGCGAACTGCCTGAGGAATCTCGGAGCGGTCGCACTTCTCGAACGGCAGGCGGATGGTAAACGTCGTCCCCTGCCCCAAGACACTCGTAAAGCTCATGGTTCCGCCCATAAGCTCGACCAACTGTTTTGCGATAGGCGCGCCCAGGCCAGTTCCCGATGAAGCGCCTTCCACCTGTTGTTCCTCGCGGCAAAAAGGCTCGTAGAGGTGCTGTTGGAACTCCTCGCTCATGCCAATACCGTTGTCGGCGACCGTGTATTCATAGACGGGGACGCCATCCGCTGGCTCCACCTCGCGGCACACCAGGCGAACATAGCCGCCCTGGCGGTTGTACTTGACGGCATTGCCGGCAATATTGAGCAACAAGCGCTTAAGGTGCGTCACGCTCACCCGTGCATAGGGATGATCAAGCGTCTGCTGGTCGCAGATAATTGTCACCAGACGCTCCTCGGCCTGGCGCTCCAGAATATCGCGCACCTCGTGGTTGAGGGTCGCCAAGTTTGTGGGAACAAGCTCCAGATCGACCTGCCCGCTCTCCAAGCGACTCATATCCAGGGCCTCGTTGGCAAGGTCGAGCTGCAGTCCCGATGCCGTCCAGATCTTTGAGCGGCACTCGGTCTGCTTTTGCAGATCGTCCGCATTGGCATCGCCGACCTCGACCATGCCGCGAATGCCGTTGATGGGCGTGCGCAGGTCGTGGCTCATGCGGCGCAAAAACTCCGTCTTTGCCGAGTTGGCAGACGAGGCCTCACGCGCTGCCTTTGCCAGCTTGTCGCCATAGTCGCGTTCCTGCTGCAGCAAGTCCGTCAAACGTCGACGATCGGCGCGGCGACGCACCATCACAACAGTGGCTACAACACCGCTGTAGAGCACCAGCACGCCGGCAGCAACAGCTGCGACGACCTCAAAGTAGCGCCGTGCCGAGGCATAGGTGTACACGTAGAACCCGCGCGCTTTTCCAAATGTGCCCAAATACCACTCGCCATTGGCGTTAACCAATCTGACCTTACCAGCCGGGCATCGATCCTTTATACCGTCGACAATGAAGACATCCGTCGCAGGCAGATTGAACACGCCCAATATGGTGGGTTCAACGGCATTGGTCGCAACGACCTTGCCGTCGCTTTCGATCACGATATTGCCGCTATCGATGGTTTCATAGCCATCAAGCAAGCTCTGCAGTTTGAGCGTATTGCTTGCAACTGCCTTCGCGCTCTGATGCCTTACTGCGACAACGATGCCCTCGTCATCCTGCCGGGTTACGCAGCCAATGTCTGCGACCGAATCATCCGCAAGTGTGATGCGGGCGGTATAGGACTTAAGCGGATAGGCTGCCACCTCCAGCACGGGTGCTTCCTTGAGATACGTAGCAAGCGACTCGTAGCCCACGCCATCCGTCGAGGACTCGGACACCAAATTGCCCGATGCGTCCGTCACGATCAGTGCGCTCACGTTGAACTGGTCGGCATATTGCTCCAGCATGGCGTTATCCACCGAACCGTCGCGTTCCATATCGCGCGCTGTCTCTCCGGCGATCTCCATAACGCGAATCAGGTTTTTGGTTGTATAGGCGCTATTGAATGCATCGTAGGAAAGGCTCTGCGTCGCCACGTAATCGACAACGTCGGCAAAGCGCTGCTCGGCCTGAGCTGTCGTGTAGCTGTAGCTCATCATGCCGGCAACAACCGAGAGCGCTATCCCCAACAGAGCGACAAGAAGCCATGCCCCCGCCGAACGATTGCCCCGCTCCTGAGCGGCGTGGTCAGGCGCATCGATCATGACAGGCCCTCCATATTCAAAAATAGCGAAGGGTCATCAAAGTACTTTGACACCAGGCGTTCCATGGTGCCATCGGCAAACATTTCTTGGTAGGCATGAGTGAGCTTGACGTCGATGCCGCGCGTATCGTTGATATCGAAAGCGGTGCCCAAACCAACCTCTAGCAGCGGCTCATCCAAAATGCGATACGTTACGCCATAGTCTTTTTCGTAGGTGAGCAGCGAGGACTCATGCGCGGCGATGGCGTCGACCAGACCTTCGACGAGCGCCGGGTTCAGGTATAAACGGTCCGAAAAGCTGTAGAGTTCCTTGATCTGCGGAACGTTTTCATTTGTATGATTGAGCAAAATGTCCTCGGGCTTGGTGGTGGACTGGACCGCCACGACCTTATCCTCAAGATCGGCAAGCGTGTAGATATCGCTCTGGGGATCGACCGCGACCACCTGGCGGCTCGCAAGGTACGGGCCGGCCCAACGATACTCGTTTTCGCGACCCGTCATGCTAAAGCTACCCATGACGCAATCGAGCTCGCCGCTCACCAGCAGCTCTTCCTTCTTTTCCCAGTCAATCAGCTGGTATTTTGGCTTGTAACCAATGCGGGCCAAAGCCTCGGTCAATATCTCGACATCCAGGCCAACGATATCGCCGTACTCGTCGGTATACACAAACGGTGGATAGAGGTCGCTGCCAACGTTGAGCGTCTTAAGGCTGTCGTCTTTGGCCCGCGCGGCGTCCAGACCTTCTAATGCAGACGTCGAGGCTCTGTCATTCGACCCGGAACAGCCGGCTATCGCTACGACAAAGGCACACGCTACCGCAAGCGCGACAAACAACGATATGGACACCGAGCGGCGAGGTCTTTTCATCGAGCTCCAGAAGATCCTGTTTACAGACTAAAATGGTTAAAGATAATAGCAAACGAAACCACTCGAGCGTCCAATGGTTACAGACGTTTTACCATGCGGGGCCTTCCAGCCGGCTTGGCAGAAGGCCCCGCATGCAGCACACGCCTATCGTGCATTAAAAACGTAGCGGTCCAAGCGATCGCACGCTTCCCTTACGCGCGAAAGCGGCAGCGCCAGATTCACACGAATGTGGCAGGGTCCATGGAACGGGCGGCCGTCCTGATACCCCACGCCCACGCGCGCCCCCTCGTCGAGCAGCCACTGAATATCGCGGCCATGTTCGCAGCACCACTCGGTGCAGTCCAGAAACACCATGTACGTGCCCTGCGGACGCGAATAAGACACGCCCTCAAAATGCTCGTCCACGTAATCGCAGAAGTACTCGATATTACCGGCAAGCACCTGGTTGAGCTCGTCCACCCACTCGTAGCCCTGCGGCTGGTAGGCACCGATAAGCGCATGCATGGAGAGGACGTTCATCTCGTTGTAGTGAGTCTTGTTGGACACGGCGCACACGCGGTCGCGCAGCGTCTCGTTGTAGATGATGTGGTAGCTGCCGACCAGACCCGCCAGATTAAACGTCTTGCTCGGCGCATAGAGGGCAACCGTGCGCATGCGGGCGTCCTCGCTCACCGACTGCGTCGGGATATGCTTGTGCCCCGGCAGGATGATATCGGACCAAATCTCGTCCGAGATCACCACGCAATCGTGCTGGCGATAAATGTCCATAGCGCGCTCGATCTCGTCGCGCTCCCATACGCGGCCGCAGGGATTGTGCGGCGAGCAGAACACCGCGGCATGAATGTGGTTTTGGGCGAGTTTGCACTCCATGTCCTCAAAGTCCATGCGCCACACGCCCTGGTCGTCGAGCTTAAGCGGGCTGTGGACAATGCGATAGCCCGCGGCTTCGATAGACTTGGTAAAGCCGATGTAGGTAGGACTGTGGACCAGCACCGCATCGCCCGGCTGAACATACGCACGCAGCGTCGACACGACACCGCCCAGCACGCCGTTTTCGTAGCCGATATGCTCCGGCGCCAAGCCCTCAACGCCGTTGCGGCGGCTCTGCCATTCGATGATGCGGTCGAAGTACTCGGCGCGCGGGTTAAAGTAGCCAAACATGGGGTGCTGGGCGCGCTGAATGATGCGCTCCTGGACCGTGGGCACCGTGGCGAAGTTCATGTCCGCCACCCACATGGGGATGACGTCGAAACCCTCGCGTGGCGGGTCCGGCGCGAATCCCGGGTCGGTGCCCAGTCCGTCGACCGCGATCGAATCCATGCCATGCCTGTTCATGATGGACGTGAAATCATACGTCATTGTCCGACAATCCTTTCTCGGTCCGTGGTGGCCGGTCCCAATCTAAAT
>CABQSP010000070.1:0-8580 GCA_902466855.1 uncultured Collinsella sp.
CCGCCTGTCAAAGACACTATAGACAGGATGATTTACGCAGCGCCGAGGCAAACATCTAGTCCGAGACGTACGCACGTAAGCCATTTTGCATAAATTCATTAATTAATTGCATAAGATGGCGCATGGATTTCTGGCCATAACTGGGTAGTACCCTCCGGAGCGTGCATTTTTGCGAGTATTCAGCATCGCGGGATAAGATTTTGGTGCCAAAAATCTTTCAAAAGGTAGATAGTCCTCATGACTCGACCCATCTGGATAGCATGCGGCGAGAAACCAGCCATATATGATCGTCGCCAAAGCCCAATCGTCGTGCAAAAGCATCAACAAAGGCAGCGAAAGCCGGCTATGGCCTTATGCATCAATCTTTGGCTGCTGAAAACTCCGTTTTTTGCACGTCGCCCCAAGCACCACCCTCACCCAGCGGCTGATCCGCCGAAGACCGGACATCGCAGGGCCCGCCATCAGTTTACTTTTAGGCACACTCCGCAGGACGCAAGAAGCCCTCGCCGCACTCCACGCTATGCGCGAAGCGCGCCTTATTCCCTTTAGCTTTAATCCCAGAAGACCGAGGACGAAGGGACCCGATGGGTTTCCCTCTGAATGCACTCCGCAGCACGAAGCCCCCTTATCCGCAGCTCCAAAGGAGCAGGATAAGGGGGCTTCAAGTGCGAGGACGCATTCAGAGGGAAACCCATCGGGTCCCGGTGAGAGCCACAGGGCTATCGATTACCCCGTGTTCTGCAAACCTGCCGAGACACCGGTCACAGTCGAAAGAATCAGGCTCATGTACTCGGCCTTCTTCTCCTCGGCCATCTCGTCCTGGTTCATACGCACCTCGCGAAGGGCGCGGACCTGAGCGATGGACAGGGCGTCGACATAGGGGTTGCGCACGCGAACGGCGCAGCCGAGCACGCGACGGCGCTGCAGCGGCCACTCATCGCCGACGATGGCAAGGACCCACTTACGCGTGAGTTGCATCTCGGTGAAGACCTTCTCGGACAGATCTTGGCGATCGCCCAGGTGCAGATACATCTTGGCGATGCGCTGGTCGGTCTTAGCGATCGACATCTCGATGTTGTCGATAAAGGTGCGGAAGAACGGCCACTCCTGGTAGGCAGCCTTGAGCTGGTCAAGATCGCCCAGCTGCTCGCAGGCGGTGCCCAGGCCATACCAAGCGGCCAGATTGATGCGCGCCTGGCTCCAGCTGAAGATCCACGGAATGGTACGCAGGTCGTCGAGCGACTTGGCGCCCAGACCGCGCTTGGCAGGACGCGAGCCAATCGGCAGCAGACCGACCTCGGTCAGCGGCGTCACAGTCGAGAACCACGGCGTAAAGTCCTCGGTGTTCAGCAGGTCCAGATAGCGCTCGTGGCTTGCGGCGTTGAGCTTCTCGGCCATATCCCAGAACTTCTGCGTGGTCTCGGTGTTGGTCTTCTCGACACTCGGGGCCGACTGCAAAAGCGTTGCGGCGGCAACGGACTCAACATGGCGCTGAGCCAGCGTGCGGTTGCCGTAACGGGCAAAGATGACCTCGCCCTGCTCGGTGAGCTTAAAGAAGCAGTTGACCGAACCCTTGGGCTGCGCCAGCACGGCCTTGTTGGCCGGGCCGCCGCCACGGCCCACGGCACCGCCGCGACCGTGCATGAGCACCAGGTCGATATCGTTCTTCTCTGCCCACTTGGCGATGCGCTCCTGCGCAGAATGCAGCGCGAGCATGGCCGTGGTAGGACCGGCGTCCTTGGAGGAGTCGGAATAGCCCAGCATAACCTCCATGCGGCGGTTGGTCTGAGCAAGGCGCTTCTGTACCACGGGCAGCGTGAGCATCTGGTCGAGCACGTCGACGCAGCCCTCGAGGTCCTCGAGCTGCTCGAACAGCGGGATCACGTCGAGCTCGGGGACATCCTCCTCGTGTGCAAAGGACAGGTGGGCAAGCTCAAAGACGTCAGCCACATGCTGGGCGCTCTTGGTGAACGAGATGATATAGCGGTGCGCCATCTTCTTGCCGTAGCGCTTTTGGATGGAGCCGATAGCGCGGAAGGTATCGATGACCTCGCGCGTCATAGGCTGCAGATCGCCATGGATACCGTTCTCGTGGATATCCTTGAGGGCGCGGGCGTGCACCACGGAGTGCTGACGGAACTCCATCTCGACCATATGGAAGCCGAAGGACTCGACCTGCCAGATGATGGTCTGAACCGGGCCGTAGGCAGCACGGACGGCACCGCAGGCGGCCAGCGAGCGCTGGACGACGCGCAGGTCCTCCAGGAACTCATCGGCGCTGTGGTACATGGTGTCGGTGATACGGCGCACGGTGGCGTTCAGACGGTCGGCCATGACGAGCATGACGGCGCGATGCGGCTCGTGCTCGGAAATCAGCTCGGCGCGGGCCGTGTACCGAGGGCTCATCTCGACCTGATGGTTCCACAGGTTGATGAGCTCGGCAGACGGCTTGCTGTAGGTGGCCTCGAGCGTGAGGTTGCGGCCGATGCGGCGGCACTTGTCCTCGAGCTTGAGCACCATGTGGGTGAAGTACTTGGCGGCGACCTCACGGCTCACCTTGGCGGTGACGTTGGGGTTACCGTCGCGGTCGGAACCGATCCAACTGCCGGGATGGAAGAACGCCGGGCACAGCGGCGGCACGGTACCGGCCTTGTCGCCCAGCACCCAGTCGTCAAAGCGACGATAGATGACAGGGATGACGTCAAACAGCGTGTTATCGAAGATGTCGATGATGGTATCGGCTTCCTCGACCGGCGTGGGCTTCTTGAGCGCGATGGGGCTCGTACGCACCAGGGCGTCGATCTCCTGCAGCATATGGCGCTCGTTCTCCACCAGGTCGGAGCCGCCCAGACGCGGACGCTCCTCCAGCAGGTTGGAGATACGGCGAATCTTGCCCTCGACGGCCTTACGACGGGCCTCGGTGGGATGCGCGGTAAAGACGGGATGGAACTCAAGCTTGCCGAGCAGCTCGTTGGCGCCCTCGACGCCCAGCTCATTCACCAGCCGGTGATAGGCGACGGTGAGCTCGTTGGCGGGATCGACCTCGGTATCGGTCGACGCACCGGCCTCGCGCTCGCGCAGCTGCGCCACACGGTAGTTCTCCTCCGACAGGTTTGCCAGATGGAAGAAGCTCGTAAAGGCGCGGACAATGACCTGCTGCTTATCGAGCGGCAGGCTGTCGATCAGATCGACGACCTCACGAAATGCCACGGCAGTGGGCTCGTCGGCGGTGGGCACGCCCTGCTCGTCGACGGCCTCGTCGGCAGCGCGGGTACCGGGGTTACCGGCATTGGCCACAATCTCGGCCGACAGGATCTTGTCGAACAGGTCCGCGATCTCAGGATCATACTCGCTAAGCACACGACGCTCCAGGCGCAGGAACAGCGCCAGATTGTCGCGCAGCTCCTCGGGGATCTCGATCTCGGCGAGACGCTCCCTGGACTCGGCATTCGAGCCGATTCGGTTAACGAGGCGGTTGACCACGGCAGCGACGCGCGCCGCGGCTTCGGGTACAGACTGGTTGCTTAGGTTCTCAGCCACGTTTCCTCCCATTCCTCCTTCTATGCACGTAACATGCGGTATTCATTATAGGCGCTTGAGAAATACTTTCGACACTGATTGCGCTTTACCACACAAAAGTATTTTCTGCATTGCAAGGGTTTTTGCCCCAAATGGTCGTATTTCTCGGTGGGCGGCATATGCAAACGAGGGCATTCCGCATAAATGCGAAACACCCCCGTAACAATCGCTCTCCATGAGCAGGGCACGTTAGCAGGCCCGCAGCTCAAAAAGATGCGCTACAGGCGCTCGCGAACCGCCTCGACCACGTTGGCCAGATCGACCAGTACCTCGTCATGGCTCTCCATGTCGCGCACCTTGACCTTGCCGGCGGCAAGCTCGTCGCCGCCCAGGACCAAAATGAGCTTAGCGCCCACCTTGTCGGCCTGCTTAAACTGGGCCTTGAGCGAACGGCCCTGATAGTCGGCCTCGGTCACGATACCTGCGGCGCGAAGCTCCTGCGTAATGGCAAAGACGTTCTGGCGCAGCTCCTTGCCGGCGTTGGCGACATAGACGCACGGGGCCTCCTCGGCACCCAGATCGCTGCCAAAGGCCTGCAGGGCCAGCAGGGCGCGCTCAAAACCAACGGCAAAGCCGACGCCCGCCGTGGGCTTGCCACCCTCGAGCTCGACCAGACCGTCGTAGCGGCCGCCGCCGCCGATGGAGCCGACGCCGGCGCCAGGGGCCTCGACCTCAAAGACAGTACGAGTGTAGTAGTCCAGCCCACGCACCAGGGTGGGATCCTCGACATACTCGATACCGGCGGCATCCAGATAGCGCTTGACCTGCTCGTAGTGCTCGCGGCACTCGTCGCACAGGTTGTCGCCCATCAGCGGCGCGTCGGCCATGATCTCGCGGCAATGGTCGTTCTTGCAGTCGAAGGCGCGCAGCGGGTTAAGCTCGGCGCGCTCGCGGCACTCATCGCACATCTCGTCGGCGTGATCGAGGATGAACTGCTTAACCTGCTCGCGATAAGCCGGACGGCACTGGGCGTCACCCATCGAGTTGATGAGCAGACGAAGCTTGGAAAGATCGAAGCCCAGGCGCTTGTAGAACTCCATGAGCATGATGATGCACTCGGCGTCTGCCGCCGGATCGGGAGCGCCGAGCCACTCGATGCCTACCTGGTGGAACTGACGCAGACGGCCCTTCTGGGGACGCTCGCCGCGGAACATGGCCTCGGCGTAGTACGCCTTAAACGGCGTGGAGCCCTGGGGCACCAGATTGTTCTCGACGACGGCGCGCACCACGCCGGCCGTGCCCTCGGGGCGAAGTGCCAGGCGCTGCTTGGGCTTGAGTTTGGTGTCGGTGCCCTCGGTAAAGACGCGCTCCAGGTTGGCACCGCTGAACACGCGGAACATCTCCTTGCGCACGACGTCGGTCGACTGGCCGATACCGTGGACAAACACGTCCACCTGCTCGATCGCGGGCGTCTCGATAGGCTTAAAGCCAAACGGCTCGAACACGCCGGCCGCAATCTGTTGCATCTTTTGCCAGGCGCGCATCTCGGCGCCGATAAGGTCGCGGGTTCCCTCCGCCTTCTGTGCCTGCATGGGCAAACACCTTTCTTTTGTATCGCGTCATAGGTAACGGTCATTATACGGCACAAAAACAAAACGCGGCGGCGCGTCTGACCGAACGAGGGTATGGGGACTCGTTCGGCCAGATGCGCCGCCGCTGTTTGTGATCCGTTTTCCTCCGTCCCCTTCGGATCACGTGATCTGTTGGGAACGGAGGAAAACGGATCATTTCGTAGGCCCGTGGCCGCCCTGGAAACCGAATGATGGTACGAGCATCCATTCGGCTTCCAGGGCAGCCACGGACAGAACGGGGCGAACAGAAAAGAGCGACGGACGTCTACTCCCCCGCCACGCTCGCGCGCAGCTTGGCGGCGATGGGCTCGGATGCCAGCAGGAACACGAGCATGACCACGGAGCACGCCAGGCACACAATCCAGGCGCTCGCAAAGGAGCCCGAGACGGCAAAGAGCACATAGACCTGCCAAAGCTCACCCACAAAGCTCATGCCCGCGAGCACCGCCGAGGTGGCGATAACGGTTAGGGAGCCCAAAACGCGACCGCTTACTTTATCGGCAACATGGCCAATGACAAGCGATCCGATAACGCTCACCACGGTAGAGATTGCATTGGAGACGTTGTACTGCGCAAGGGAAATACCCAGGTCGCTGACGATCAGCGGCTGGAACAGGCTCATGCAGTTGACGAAAATCGTGTAACACGTGGCCATGATCACGAAGCCGGAGGCCACCACGAGCCAGCCGGGGAAGAACTTACGCTGCTGGGGCATACTGCTCCTTTTAGACAAACGAATAGCCTGCGCCGGGCGCCGGTAGTGCCCAAGATTGCCTTGAAAGACAAGGGCATAGGCCTTACGGCCATGCCCGCAGGCTTGAAAGGCAAGGTTGGATGCTACCGGTGGTCGGCGATATAGCCCAAAGCGACGGCGGTATAGGCCGCGGCACCGAGCGGCAGCTCGGCATCGTTAAAACGTGCCTTGGGATGGTGCTGGGCAAAGTGTTCGTCCGTGTCGGTTACGGCCGCGCCCACGGTAAAGTACGCACTCGGCATCTCGCTCGAGATAAGCGCAAAGTCCTCGCTCGCCATGGCATGGAACAGCGGCAAGAAGGCGGCCTTGGGCAGCACTGCGCCCACGTAGCCAAGCGACGCCTGAGTCATATCGCTGTCGAGTACAAGCGGCGGAACATCCGAAAGTGTCTCGATGGTCGCCGGCGTACGATAGGTCGTGGCAACGCCGTTAACGACCTCCGCGATGCGGGTCTTTAGGTGAGCCATGAGCTCAACATCAAAGCCGCGCAGCGTTCCCTCGAGCACGCAGGTGTCGGGGATGACGTTGGCCGCCAAGCCGCCGGCAAACTTACCCACGGTCAGTGCGACCTCCTTGGCCGCCGGCACTTCGCGAGCAATGAGCTCCTGAAGCGCCAGGTGCACATGGACGCCGGCCGTGATGGGGTCGATGCAGATCTCGGGGCTCGAGCCATGGCCGCCCTTGCCCTGCAGCGTGATGCGGAAACCGTACACGCCCGAAAGCGCCGGGCTCCCATAGAGCACCAGGCCGAGCGGCGATTGGCTGTTGACATGCATGGCAAAAGCCGCCTGAGGACGCGGGTTCTCGAGCAAGCCGTCGGCGATGGCAGCGCGTGCCCCCTCAAAGGTCTCCTCGCCCGGCTGGAACAGCAGTTTGACGGTAGCGTTGGCGTCGACAAGCTCGGCCTCGCGGGCCTTGAGCAAGCGCGCCGCACCAAGCAGCGCCGTCGCGTGCATATCGTGACCGCAAGCGTGCATGCAGCCGTTGGTGGATGCAAAGGGCTCGCCGGATTCCTCGGCAACGGGCAGGGCATCCATATCGCCTCGGAGCATGACGACCGTTCCGGCCTGCTCGTCCTTGCACGCGCCATTGCCCTGAGCGGCCGCGGCCGCACCGGCACCGATCAGGCCAACGACGCAGGAACCGTCGACGAGCGTGGTATGGGGGATGTCCATCTCGTCCAGACGTGCCTGGATATAGGCAGACGTCTGCGGAAGATTGTTACCGAGCTCGGGCATCTGGTGTAGATCGTGTCGCCACGCAGCGAGTTCATCGGCAAATGCCTGGGCTTCTTTGACCAGGCCATCACCGATAGCGGCTTGCGCCGCCGCGGTGGCCTTGGGCGCTGATTGCGGTTGAAGATCGGACAGTGCTGGTGCCATAGATGCCCTCCAGTAACGTTTTTGCAGCAAGCACTTTGATAGCGTAAAGTGCAAGGTACTACTTTAAGGGCGACGCATAAAAAATGCCGCCCCGGGAGGCGGCGCAACAAATTGTTTACAATTGCGGGCGCGGCTTTCGACGCAAAAAATCGAAATGCGTCTCGCTCAAGATAATCGAAAGAAAGATGAGCGCGAAGCCGGCGAGCAGGCGCGAGGTGAGCGCCTCCCCCATCAGCAGCACCGAGAACAGCACACCCGAAGGCGACTCCATCGAAAGGAGCAGCGAGCCCGTCGAGGCCGGGACATGCGCCAGGCCGACGTTTTGGATGAGCAGAGCCACACATGTGCAGCCCACCGAGAGAAACGCCATCACACTGATAAAGCTCGGCGTCCAAACGGACAGCGGCGCTTGGGTCTCGAATAGCAGCGACGAGATCAGGCTCAGCACGCCGTTGCCCACAAACATCCAAAACGTGATGACGTTGATGTCCATCTTGCGGCCGTACTTGGCGGTCACCGACATCTGGATGGCAAAGAAGACCGCACCGCCCAGTGTGATGACATCGCCGACATTGAACTCGACGCTATCGAGCGCCACCAGGCCAATGCCCGCCAAGCACAGCAGCGCCGCGCCCAGGTTATAGCGGGTGAGTTTTTCGCCGCTCAGAAAATAGCTCGCGAACGGCACAACGATGCAATACGTGCCCGTCAAAAAAGCATTCTTGCCCGCCGTGGTGTGCGCCAGACCGACTGTCTGCAGGGCGTAGGCGGCCCACATAAGTGCGCCCATGCCAAGTCCGACGATAAGGTTGCGGGCGTTGAGGTGCGCGATGATGCGCTTGTGGAAGATGAAAAACATGACCAACGCCGCAGGCAGAAAGCGCACGTAGAGCAGTTCGAACACCGGAATGGTGTCGAGCGCGTCCTTCATGGTCGTAAAGGAGTAGCCCCAGACGACTGCCACCGAAAGCAGCAGGACTTTCCAGAACAGCGGCGAGCGAGCGCCGGCGCCGCGGGAGGTGCCGCCCGCGCCCAGGTCCTCGCGAGCAACAGGGCTATCGGGCATCATTTCGATATTGTCAGTGGCATGCTGGGCCATAGGGCATCCTCGCGCTCAATCTGGGCGTGGTGTCCGCACGCGCATGGCTGCGTGCCGCCTCATGGTCAAATAAAAGCAGGGCGCACCGGACCCCCGGCACGCCCCGCTACTGTAGCAACAACCAAGCAGCCCGTGCAATTCACTACGCTAAAGCGTTTTGTTCCGCCGTTCTACCGAACGGCGGACCGGCCGACG
>CABQSP010000071.1:0-8525 GCA_902466855.1 uncultured Collinsella sp.
ATTAAGCTGGAGGAGGAGCTCTCCCCCGCTGAGGCCTTCGAGACTGGCATGGGCGAGGCTGCCTACACCTACCTGGCCGACCACGCCACCAAGCGCATCGTCATCGATGTGCCCGCATACAAGCACGCCACGGTTACCGTGCGTGTGAGCGGTGTCGATGCCGCCGCGGCCATCGCCGCCATCGACGTCGTCGCCCGTCCCCAGTCGACGCTCGACCTGCAGATCGCCCTGGACTCCCCCGTTGCCGGCGAGGGCGTCGTGGGATCCGTGCTGCGCGTGTGCGCCCACGAGTACGCCACCGTCAACGTGGCCTGCACGCAGACGCTCGACGACAGCTGGATCGCACTCGACGACACCGGCCTGTTCCTGGACGAGGGCGCGCGCGTCAACGTGCAGCACACCGTCCTGGGTGCCGGTGCCAGCGCCACCGGCCTTGCCGGCGACCTGCTGGGCGATACCGCCAAGGTCACCATCGATACTGACTACCTGGGCGCCCGCGAGCAGGTGCGCGACTTTAACTACGAGCTACGCCACCGCGGTCGCAAGACCGAGTGCGAGATCGACGCCAACGGCGTGCTGACCGGCACGTCCAAGAAGGTCTACCGCGGCACCATCGACCTCGTGCACGGCTGCAAGGGTGCAACCGGCACCGAGCGCGAGACGGTGCTTTTGGCCAACAAAGGCGTCGACAACAAGACCGTTCCCGTCATTCTCTGCGACGAGGACGACGTCGCCGGCAACCACGGCGCCACCATCGGTCACGTCCGCGACGAGCAGCTGTTCTACCTCGCCTGCCGCGGCCTTGACCAAAACGCCGCCGAGGACCTGTTCATCCGCGCCAAGCTGGAGGACGCTGCGCTTTCCGCCACCGATGAGCGCACCCGCGCCGCCGTCGTCCGCCTGGGCAACAACCTGATCGACAACTTTGAAGAGGAGCTCGCATGATCGACACCGAGCACGTTAAATGCGACACCTGTACCGCACCGGAGCCTATGGAGCTCGACGCCAGCGACGAGGCTTCGCGCGGCTGGCCCACTGTGGACATCGAGACCAACCCCTACAAGGCGCAGTTCCCGCTGTTTCAGCAGCACCCCGAAATCGCCTTCCTCGATAGCGCCGCCACCGCGCAGCGCCCCGCCTGCGTGCTCGACGCCGAGCGCGACTTCTACCAGCGTATGAACGCCAACCCCCTGCGCGGCCTGTACTCGCTGTCCGTCGAGGCCACCGATGCCATCGCGAAGGTCCGCCAGCAGATCGCCGACCTCATCGGCGCCGCCCAGGCCAACGAGGTCGTCTTCACGCGCAACACGAGCGAGTCGCTCAACCTGGTCGCCAAGAGCTTTGCGCCCACAGTGCTCGAACCAGGCGATGAGGTCGTCATCACCATCATGGAGCACCACTCCAACCTGATTCCGTGGCAGCAGGTCTGCCGCGAGACCGGCGCCAAGCTCGTCTACCTCTACCCCACCAAGACCGGCCAGCTCACCACCGAGGAGGTTCTTGCCAAGGTGAGTCCCAAGACCAAGATCCTGGCCGTGGGACAGGTCTCCAACGTGCTGGGCGTCGAGAACCCGGTCAAGAACCTCGGCAAGCTCGTGCACAAGTACGGCGGCTACCTGGTCGTCGACGGTGCGCAGTCGCTGCCGCACATGCCGGTCGATGTGGCCGACCTGGGCGCCGACTTCTTTGCCTTTAGCGCGCACAAGGCCATGGGCCCCATGGGCATCGGCGTGCTGTGGGGCAAAATGGACCTGCTCAACGCCATGCCGCCCATGCTCACCGGCGGCGAGATGATCGACTCTGTTACCGAGCAGGACGCCGTCTGGGCGCCCGTTCCCGAGAAATTCGAGGCCGGCACGCAGGACGCCGCCGGCATCTTCGCCACAGGCGCGGCTCTTGATTACCTGGTCAACACGGTGGGTTACGAGAACATCCAGGCCCGCGAGCAGGCACTCGTCCACTATCTGATGGGCGAACTCATGCAGCTCGACTTTGTCCAGATCATCGGTTCCATCTACTGGGACAACCACCACGGCGTTGTGAGCTTTAACGTCAAGGGAATTCACCCGCACGACGTCGCGAGCATCATGGACATGGACGGCGTCTGCATCCGCGCCGGCCACCACTGCGCGCAGCCGCTGCTCACCTGGCTGGGCGTCGAGAACCTTGCCTGCTGCCGCGCCAGCGTGGCCTTCTACAACGACAAGGCCGACATCGACAAGTTCATCGCCGGCCTGCATCACGTTTGGAGCACGTTCAATGGGTAATCTGTACACCTCCACCACGTTTATGGAGCACAACTCGCACCCCGACTATAAGTACGAGATGGATGCTCCCACGCACGAGCACGACGGTATCAACCCCAGCTGCGGAGACGAGCTCACCTTGCAGCTGCGTGTCGAAAACGATGTAATCGAGGAAGCCTCCTTTACCGGCCACGGCTGCGCCATCAGTCAGGCAAGTGCCGACATCATGGCCGACCTCATCACCGGCGAGACCGTCGAGGAAGCCCACCGCCTAGCAGAGCTCTTCCTCGCCATGATCCGCGGCGAGCAGCTCTCCGAGGAGGACCTGGAAGACCTGGACGAAGCCGCCCAGCTCCAGGACATCTCGCACATGCCCGCCCGCGTCAAATGCGCCGAGCTCGCCTGGCGCACCCTCGACGGCATGCTCGAGGGGCAAACAAACCAGTAGCTTATGCCCCGAATCCAAGGTTTTTGATTGCCGAGCCGCCCGATACGGGCGGCTCGGTTTTTCCTAATGAGTGCAAACGCACAAAGTCCGCGCGTCCGGCGCCCCATCTGACATTTGCCACACAGTCAGACGCTAACACGGGCGTTTTCCACAGCACCAAAGGCCTGCGGCAGGGCCCCGGGCCCGCCAAGCAATGTGCCAAGCCCCGTTCTGCGAAGCTCCGACTCGCTTCGCGCCTGCCGCAGCCGGGTACCATGGGGAGCGGCGTGCAGTTTTGCGAGTATTCAGCATGCAAAGCTGTGTGCATACGCATCGGAAGCGTTAATCAACGTCTCCAGGCGCATATATATTGTGTTTTAGAACAGACATCGCGGTCTGACGGGACACAGGCACGTGCTTCAAGGGCGCAACGGCGGGAATCAATAGCTTCGGAACCCGTATGTTGCAAGATTGCGGCGGTGCCGACAGCACCACGATGTTGAAAACTCGGTTTATTGCACGGCGCAGACGGGGGTAGGCACGGGCAAATCCGGACTGAGCCGTTATTTTATGCAAGATGGTGATTGTTCTATGCATATTAAGAAGTGCAGTTACCGTACCAAGCTTTTGAACGCTGGTTGCGGCGTATGGACGACCCCAGCTGCGGTGAACAGGCGACCCTACATCACGTTTCCGCCAGCCCTCATCGCCGTTCGCGCGCGGGCGCGCACGATACGAGAGACGGTACTTTTGCCAATCTCGGTATAGCGCTCAATCTGGCGCACCGTAAAGCCGGCATTGTTCAATCCAACAATAACGGTATCGCGCTGCGCCAGCGGTGCGGCTTTAACCCCGCGAAGCGGAACCCCGAGCTCCTTCGCCATCTTGTCGGCAAAGGCGTGGCGTTCCCACTCCGTCTCTTTCATATCGCACAGTGCTGGCTCACTGCCGTCGGGCTTCGAAAGCGAATGGGCAATAAAGTCCTCGGCAGAACCAAAGAGCTCAAGCACGCAAGAAGGATCAGAAAATCCCCTCGCGACATCAGCCGCGTCACCGTCGTAAGCGCACAAATGCTCCGCGAAGCTGCTCCAGGGATAACGCTCGATTAGGCTAACGCCCGCATCCTGCGGATCGGCGTGTACGGAGCGAATAGCCTCCATCACCTGCCAGTCGGTATCGAGCGAGAGCCGGTCAAAACGGTTCTGGAACAGATGGCCTGTGCGCCCCGTGCGTTTATTGAACCGCCGCGCGTACGTCAAAAGCAGCCGATGCATCGCCGCACTCATCCTGTCCTCGTAATCTGCAAGCACCAAATGCACGTGATTGCCCATAAGGCACCAGGCGATAACCGTTACACCCTCCTCCCGGCAGCAGTCGCGCATCAGTTCCAAAAACTCCCACCGGTCTTCATCGCCCTCAAAGATGAGCTGCTTGCCCGTACCGCGGGCACAGACATGGTAAAAGCCGGTAACCGTTCTCCAAACGCGCTGCATGGCGCTCCCTTCGCCGGGATCTGCTTGCCATCCAATACAGCACGATTGAAGCGTGCCATCAAAACATTCACGCAAAACAATACACTCGCGCGGCCAAAGGCAGTAATCAGGCGGCGAACGACATCGTTGCAACAGGTCAACCCCCGCAATGCTTACAAGAGCTGACCAATAGCTTGCCCAAGACGGACCCCCTCTACGGAAGTTCACGACCACAGAACATAGAGTTAAACCGTTTCAATTAAAACTTCCGGACTTCTCGTTACGAAAACTGAGCCGTTCGCCGAATATTCCGTGCATTTCGCGGTATTATAGGGGCTGCATGTCATGTCCCTTTCGAAGGGTCGCCCGGCAATCGCCAGCCACGGCCCCCAGACGGGACGCCAACACGATAGAGAGGAGAGGCATGCAGTACTCACAGGAAGTGGAGAACATGTGCCCCGTTGCCAAGGGTGCATACCACGGCCCCGCACCCATCCCCGAGGAGGGCAAGTGGGTCCAGGCTAAGGAGATTTCCGACATCTCCGGTCTTACGCACGGTGTGGGTTGGTGCGCACCTCAGCAGGGCGCCTGCAAGCTCACGCTGAACGTCAAGGACGGCATCATCGAGGAGGCCCTCGTTGAGACCATCGGCTGCTCGGGTATGACCCACTCTGCCGCCATGGCTTCCGAGATCCTTCCCGGTAAGACCATCCTCGAGGCCCTCAACACCGACCTCGTCTGCGACGCCATCAACGTTGCTATGCGCGAGATCTTCCTGCAGATCGTTTACGGCCGCAGCCAGACCGCGTTCTCCGAGGGCGGCCTGCCCGTGGGCGCCTCCCTCGACGACCTCGGCAAGGGCCTTCGCTCTCAGGTCGGCACCATGTTCGGCACCAAGGCCAAGGGCGCTCGTTACCTCGAGCTCGCTCAGGGCTACGTCACCCGCATGGCTCTCAACGACAAGAACGAGATCATCGCATTCGAGTTCCTGAACCTCGGCAAGTTCACCGACGCCGTCAAGGCCGGCAAGACCCCCGAGGAGGCCATCGCTGGCGCTATGGGCCACTATGGTCAGTGGGAGAACGCTGCCAAGTACATCGACCCGCGCACCGACGAGGAGACTCACTCCGTCGCCAGCGTGTTCCCGGTTCACGAGTAGAAAGGGAGGGAAATAACTATGACTGTTACGTTCGAAGGTTACGAGCGCCGCGCTGACAAGATCAACAAGTGCCTCGCCGACAACGGCATCGCCTCCCTCGAGGAAGCTCTGCAGATCTGCACCGACAAGGGCTTCAACCCGCGTGAGATCGTCAACAACACCCAGTCCATCGCCTTCCAGAACGCCGAGTGGGCCTACACCCTCGGTTGCGCTCTCGCTGTCAAGCGTGGCGCCAAGTCCGCTTCTGAGGCTGCCGCCATCATCGGCGAGGGCATCCAGGCCTTCACCGTTCCCGGCTCCGTCGCCGAGGACCGCAAGGTCGGTCTGGGCCACGGCAACCTGGGCGCTATGCTGCTCTCCGACGACACCGAGTGCTTCGCCTTCCTGGCCGGTCACGAGTCCTTCGCTGCCGCTGAGGGTGCTATCGGCCTGGCTCTGAACGCCAACAAGGCTCGTAAGAAGCCGCTGCGCGTCATCCTCAACGGTCTGGGCAAGGACGCTGCTCAGATTATCGCCCGCATCAACGGCTTCACCTACGTGAAGACCCAGTTCGACTACTTCACGGGCGAGCTCAAGGTCGTCGAGACCATCCCCTACTCCGATGGTCCCCGCGCCGCCGTCAACTGCTACGGCGCCGACGACGTCCGCGAGGGCGTTGCCATCATGTGGCACGAGAACGTCGACATCTCGATCACCGGTAACTCCACCAACCCCACGCGCTTCCAGCACCCCGTCGCTGGCACCTACAAGAAGGAGCGCCTCGAGGCTGGCAAGAAGTACTTCTCCGTCGCTTCTGGTGGCGGCACTGGCCGCACCTTGCACCCGGACAACATGGGCGCCGGCCCTGCCTCTTACGGCATGACCGACACCATGGGCCGTATGCACTCCGACGCCCAGTTCGCCGGTTCTTCCTCCGTGCCTGCGCACGTCGACATGATGGGTCTCATCGGCATGGGCAACAACCCCATGGTCGGTGCCACCGTCGCCTGCGCTGTCGCCGTCGAGGAGGCCCTCAAGGCCTAATCGCGCCCGCGCGATGCTCATATAGTTGAGCTTTGGAGCCGCTACCTTTCGGGGTAGCGGCTCTTTTTGTTTGCGCTGTCGAAGGGTAGCGAATGCCGATATATCAGTTGGGGCGAAATACGAGATGTGATGAGATGGAGCCACCAAGCAGCCCTAACGTCCACGTGCCATATTCGCCCTTTACCGATTTATTCAATCTTTGCGATACCTTTGCCGATCACCCGTGCGACAATGCGCCGGACGAGAAAGGAATCCGATGGAATCGACTGATGTACTGGTAATTGGATCTGGCATTGCGGGCCTTTGCGCCGCCATCGAAGCGGCACGCACGGGCGCAACCGTCACTGTGGCATGCGCCGGAAAGACTATGAGTGGATCGAGCTTCTTCCCCGGAACCTGGGGCCTAGGGCTTATCGGACCCGTTAACGAAGACGACGAGCAGGACCTCATCGACACCATCCTGGCCGTCGGCGGCGGCGTTGCCGACCCCGAACTCGTCCAAACGTTCGTCCACTGCATTCCCCAAGCGATTGACTGGCTCGAACAGGATCTGGGCGTTGAGCTCCAGCGTCCGCAAAGTGCCGAGAGCGCCCAGCAGAAGCAGTTTATCCCCTGCTTTGACCACAAGACGCGCATGTGGCGCGGCCTCACCCGCAAGCCCCTTGAGGACGCTCTGACGACCCGGATCGAGTCACTCGGCATTCGCCTGCTCCCCCGCCACGAACTTATCGACCTTGTTGAAGATACGGACGGAAAGATTGTCGGCGCCACGCTCTACGACCGGACAAACGAGCATCTCGTGCCTATGGCAGCTAAGGCCACTATCATCGCTGCGGGCGGCACGGGTGGCCTGTTCGAGCGCAGCCTTACGTCGGCTGATGTGCTCAGCTCATCACAGGCCATCGCGCTGGCGCACGGTGCGTCCCTCACTAATATAGAGTTCATGCAGATGATGCCCGGCTTCATCGAGCCCAAGCGAAACCTTGTCTTTAACGAGAAGACCTGGCGCTACGTACATGTAGACCAGCCGGCAGATATTGCCGACGACAAGCTGGACGACCTGCTCGAGCAGCGCTCTGGATATGGTCCTTTCACCTCGCGCTTGGCCTCCCGCGCCATCGACCTCGTCATCGATCAGGCAGGTGCCGAAGGCCTGGCGCTCCACTACGACTTCCCCCGCGAGGACGTCCCCGAGTTTGTGCAGACCTTTGCCACCTGGCTACAGGACGAGCACGGAATCGCGCCGACCGACGAGATGCGCGTGGCGATGTATGCCCATGCTGCCAACGGCGGTATCAAGATCGATAAGACAGCCTTCACGGGCGTCGAAGGCCTCTATGCCTGCGGCGAGGCGACAGGAGGCATGCACGGCGCCGACCGTATTGGTGGCCTGTCGAGCGCCAACGGCATCGTGTTCGGACGCATCGCAGGCACATCGGCAGCCCTTGCAGCGCAGAAAGAGCCTGAGGCAGCCCTGAAGGCGGATATCGCCCTCCCCCAGTACGGCATCGCCACAACAGATGCCGAGCGCCTGACACACGGCCTTAAGCACACGATGAGCACCTATTGCATGATCAACCGCACCGAGACGGGCCTATCCGAGGCACTACACGAGCTTGAGGGCTTGAAGACGGAGGCAACGACCTTGAGCACACAGAAAGCCCAGGACAGCGAGATCGCAGCCCTCGCCCGCCTGCAATCGCAGATTCAACTAGCACAGGAAATGGTCAAAGCCATGCGTAAGCGGACCGAAAGTCTCGGATCGCACTATCGAGCAGACTAAATCGATTCTCACTTTGAGTTTGATCACAACTTTTCAACATGCATCGAGCCCTGTGAGCATGATTCCTCTAAGGAGAACACGCCTACGGGGCTTTAGCCGTGTTTTCCCTAAGGGAATCACGGTGCAGTTTCCTCAGCTCCGCGCCCTTTCGAGTTCGACCCCATGCGAGGTCAACAAAAAAGACGGCCAACTCTTGTTGACCGTCTAAACTTGCTTTGGTGGGCCGTCAGAGGGTCAGCCTGCTGCGCAGGCGACCGCTGCGGCGCCAAGGCGCCTTGCGCGCTGCGCTGGCAAATGCTTACGCGTTTTCTCAGCCACGCGCCCTTTCGGGTTCGACCCCATGTAAGGTCAACAAAAAAGCGACCGGCCGAAGCCAGTCGCTTTAACATACTTTGGTGGGCCGTCAGGGGGTCGA
>CABQSP010000072.1:0-8506 GCA_902466855.1 uncultured Collinsella sp.
ATTATTTTTCACGGCGACCTCCTCCCCGCTTGATGACGAGCGCGACAACAATAGCCGCCACTCCGATGACAGCCAAAACCGCCACCAGTACCAACGTTCTATCTCCCGTCGAGGGCATAAAGCCTCGACCTGCTTCTTTGCTTGGGGTGTTGAGCACCGACAGCTCAATCGAACCCGTCCTGGCATCGGCGGTATCAACCCGCAGAGGGTTTTCGACCGATACGGTCACCTTGGGCTTCGCGGTCGCCACTTGTTTAACGTCCAGACCCTCAGCCGTAACCGTCACCGTACGCTTGCCCTCAAAGGCGGTGTAGCCCTTGGGTGCCGCGATTTCCTCGACGGTATAGACACCCGCGTCCACACCGCTCAATTCCACATGGCCATCCGCGTCCGTGGTGATGCACGCGTCGGCATCCGTCGACCACGAGCCGTCAGTCGTTAGGATGCGACCGCGGTCGTCGATGATGCGCAGTTTGGCACCCGCGAGCGGCTTATCGTCCGAGCTTGAGCGCTTGATCAGACTGAGTCCCCAGGTGTAGGCGCACGCGTCATCGCTCGGCGTGCGGGTGAAGCCGGCGTCGCCGGACTGGTCGGCGAGGGGAGAGCGCGGGTAGCGCAGGTAGACCTCGTTGAGGTTGCCCTTCGCGATGCCGTGGTTGCACGCGCTGTTGAGCGGCGCGTTGTACACGGCGACCACGCGGGCGCCCGCGGTGAAGGCGTCGGCCCCGCCGAGCGCGGCGATGAGGTCGCCGGTGCGCACGGTGAAGGTCTTACCGTCGGCCGCTACCTTGGTGGCGCACTGGGCCGTGATGTCGGTCCAGCCCTTCGCGGGCTCGGTGCCGACGCGGCCGTCCTTGTCGGTCTGGACCGCGTCGAAGCCGCCGTCCGCGCCCGCCGCCACGTACACGCGCATGCTCGCGGCCACCTTGGAGGGGTCGAGCCCCGAGCTCATGGTGTCGACGAACTGCACCGCATAGGCGTCGTAGGCGGTGAGCCCCGCCGGGACCGTGGCCGAGAGGCGCCAGTACAGGTCGTCGGCGACCGTGGCGTCGGCGGCCTTCTGCCAGGCGGCGGTGCTGTCCTCCAGCACGTGCTTGGCGACCTTGGGGGTCGCCGCCTTGGGCTTGACGGTGACGGCGCTGCCGCCGACCAGGGCCATGATCGGCGCGGTGCCGGCCTCGCCCTGGGCGATGGCGTCGTCGTCGGCGACGATGAGCCAGTAGCCGCAGGGCAGCTCGGCCGCCGTGCCCGCGTTAAGGGCCACGGACGCGGCGCCAGAGCTCTGGAGGGAACGAGCGAGCTGTGCGCTCAGCGCGCTCGTAAGGTGGGAATCGGTGTTGAGCCACTCGGCAGCTTCCTGCGCGGTGGTCTGGGAATTGGGCATGCCGGCGCTGTGCATCACAGGCAGCGCGGCGGCGCGCACGGCGTCGCTTGCCCAGGCGAGGTCGGTGGCGATCTTGGCGTCGCTGTCGCCGTCGACGACGTTGGCGCTAAAGATCTGGTAGGCGTCGTAGCTGCTCGCCACGGTGCCGCTCACCGTGATGGAACCGGTCGAGGTCGGCGCAGCCTGCGCGGAAGCGGGGAACACAACCGCGCAGGTGCCGATCAGGAGGGCAAGCAGCGCAAACAAGATCGGGAAGGAGCAAACTTTCTTATTCACGACGCTTACCTCCCTTCGCATTCGCCTTGCGACGAATGTGCATCCAGGCCGCAGCAGCGCAAAGCACCGCCGCGCCGGCAAGGTACGTCAGAGTGACGCCCGACATACCAGAAAGGGGCAAAGAGGTGGAGTAGGTGTTGGTGAAGGTGGAGGCGGGAATGGCGTCGGGCGCGGCGGCGGAGGGTTCAACCACGACGCCCTGCCCGTTCTCGCCAAGGGTGTTGCCCATGTCGTCCTTCATCTGCGTAACGGTGGTAGAGGTGGTAAGACCGGTGTACTTGTCAGTGGTCTCATTCATGACGGCCTTCACCGTGACGGCAACCTGGTACTCGGCCTTGGAGTAGCGGAGCTTATCGATGGCACCGGTGGTAGGCGCGACCTCCTTCACCGTGTAGGTGTAGGTCCTGGCGTAGTCACCCGCCGTACCGGGGGTATCGGACAGGTGCGACTTGTTGAACGTCATGGCGCCAAAGGTCGCCGTGATGTTGTTGGGCTTGGCGGCGTCGGTCTCCCCTGCTGCGGGTGCAATGGAGAGGTCTGCCGGGTTAGGAATGGGCACGTTGGTTGCGTAATCCCCCGTAGCCTCGATGTTGAAGTCGAACGCAACGTATTTCCCGCTGGAATCCTTCGGCCAGTCCGTATTACGGACGGACTTAGTCACCGGGATTTCCACGGACGTGGTGGTGAGAGAATCGGAGATGTACGTAGTGCCCTCAACAATGCTCGGTTTCTTTCCCTCGGTCCACGCAATGGAACCGTCCGCCTTGGACACCGTGAACTCGTAGGTTGTCTGGTTCAGCTCGTAGCCAAACGGCGCCTGGGTCTCCGTGAGCGTGTACGTGCCCGGCAGCAGACCCTCGAGCTTGAACTTGCCATCGGCGGGATCAGAATCTGCCCACTTGTTGCTGACAGCTTCCGCATTCGTATCGTTATCAATCACAGTCAGGGATGCAGCGTCCGGAATTTCGGCACCATCGGCATCCTTTACCTTGGTAAGCGCCCACTCGGAACCAGCCAAAGGAGTGTGTCCCGTGTCGCTCTCCTCAACCTTGGTCCAAGACACCGTACCGGTGATCTTGGTGTTGGAGATGGCGCCCGTGGTGTTGGAATCATCGAATGAAACGAGCTTATTTCCGTTCACCGTGTCCACATGACCCTGAACATAGTTCACCTGCTCGCCGGTGTTGTTCATGGTTGCGTAGTAGATGGTGTCCGACTTCTGATAACCAGCCGGCGCCTTGACCTCGCGAATGTAGTACGTGAAGTAGTCTTTATCGTTGGGATCGCCAATTTTGGCCTTCTGATTCAAATAGTTGAACTGAAGCTCGCCATCATCCGAAGAGTAATCATTGGCACCGCCATCCGTTACCGTAACGATGGGATACGTTTCATTCTTGGCATCATCGACAGTGCCGTATATCGTCCACGAGGAACCAGAAAGCGGCGTCATGCCGTCCGCAGCGTCGACCTTGCTCCACGCAATGGCAGAGCCGTCCGGTGTATACGACCCAGACCACGGGAAGTTGTGACGCTCCTGATCCATATCGATGACGGAAGCCGAGTTACCCTCGAGATTTGTGAAGTTGTACGCGATCTTAGGGTTGTTCATCATGAAATCTTCGCCCACGTACACACGACCGTTGGTGGTCACATGGTCGTCGAAGCTTCCGTTGGGAACGAGAATCGATCCGAGCATAGCAGCGGCGGGGTCATCGTCGGTCCACTTGCCGTCCCCGCCGCCATTGCCCCAGTCGCTTCTACCCTCGCCCGCAATGCCACCACGGATGGTGAGGCTCGTGGTATCGACAAAATTCCACATGATGGACTGGGAGGCCAGCGAGTATTTCGCGCGAAGGTCTTTATCGGCGTTACTCTCATAACCGCGAGATATTTCTGTATCGCCCCACCAGAAGCGCCAGCCATTGTGGAACTCGACAGGACCAGCACCTGTAACGTTCACGACAATGGATGCGCCTTCGGGGACATTGGTGAACTTAAAGTCGACGCCGCGGTAGTAGACGCCATCCTTCAAGTTGGAGAGCTCGGAACCGGCAATGGTGAAGACCTGTTGCATAGAAGTTCCATCGCCGGTAAAGGTGATAAGTCGCTCGGTGTTGCAAATCTTATAGTTCGGGATTCTGGTATCAAGCGCACCGGAAACAGACTTCTCACTACCATCGAAAGTGAGTGTATAGCTTGTTCCCTTGTTATCGTACTTGTTGATTGCGTAGCTGTTGTCGCTAATTGCGGAACCATCCGTAACTGTGCCGGTATTTGCAAACGAGGCGAGCTGTTTCGATAGCTTCGAGAGGTATCCATCTGCACCGTTGTAGCTCGAATAATCGTTACCGTTAACATTAGTCAAATCAACATTTTGATTGAACAGGTCGCTCTTCAGAGCATCCGAGCCCTCGAACCAATTACCTTGCTTTTTCACGACAGACTGGCGCCCGTTGTTAGCATTCGAATCCCAATAGGAATAGGTAATGGGACCGGCGATCTGCGCGGTATAGTCATAGCCAGGGTGGGAGTCAGTCTTTGTCGCCTTGCCGACCCAAGCACCCTTGGTCCAAGCACCAACCGTCGCAGCATCTGAGGTCGTTCCCTGACCGGTATTCATGTTCTCAATCAAGCTGTTTATGCCGGCGACCGCAAGCACCGTGCTTCCCTCCCTGGGACGAAACTGCGATCCAAAACCAACGGTGCCGAAACGGAAGCCCTGGCCGCCCCAACTCTCCTTGATAGGATTCATGGCCAGTTTGCCGTGGACCACGGTAAGGCCCTCCGCCTCAGCGGCATATGAGCCGGTGGGGGCGTTATTCGCATCAAGAGTGCTAGTTTTGTTCGGCTTACCACCGATGTACATGTCGCGGCCGACGTAGGTGGCCACGCCGGGATCGGGGGTGGAGATATCGATATTCGTGCCGATACCGATAGACGTGGGAACGTAAATACCCGGCCCCACGGTGGCCGTCGCTCTCGCTGAAGCCGCATTCGCACTCTGAGCCTGCTCAGCACTATTTGAAGAGCCAGCCTCGCCGGCATCGGTCTCGTCGCTATTCTGGTTTTCGGCATCCTCGCTGGTGTTATCTACAGCAGCGGACTCACTTGAGGAACCCCCCCCCATCACAGTTTCTTCGGTAGAATCTGTCTGACCATCGTTGGCAATGGCCTGCGAGATCGGAGGCATGACGAGCGACAGCACCAGGCTCAAAACGGAGGCTCCGCACAAAACGCCTGCCAGTACACGGCGCGTCGCTTTTTTCTGCTTAGTTTTTTCTGAATTCGCTTTCATCGATGTCTCCTCCCCAAGAGACCGCGATCTTGCTCTTTCACTATCAAACGTATCTGCGCAACCTGTGATTGCGCACGCTTAGTAATACTATTGTAACTATTGTTTAAACATCCGAGCAACAAAACCGACATTTTTGTAGCCAGTTCTCAATTCTCTTGACATTTACTCAGATTTACTTTCTTTTATTCGCTATAAAAAATCTGTTTCTACTGGTAATTAAGTTAGTTATCAGTTTTTTAATAGCATTTTATTTATTTGCACAACATTTTGCTCAAGAGCAAGCATCCTGTGAACGGTCGAAAATCGACCGTGAACGGTAGGTCATTAGCCGGGATGAATAGACTACCAAATTGATGGGAATATCTTCAACTCATCGGTGGTTAGAAGCGTAATGTTCAGACAACGTTATTTGGGTTTTCGCGCAGATTTTAGGCATCAATTCGCCCAAATCGCCTGAGACCACCGCAAAGGAGCCTGTCCCCTTTGCGGTGGTTCTCCCCCGGCGCTACAGCAGATGCTCCTCGATAAAGATCGCGATGCCGTCTTTGTCGTTGCTCGCGGTTACAAAGTCGGCGGCGGCACGGGTGGCGTCGCTGCCGTTTGCCATGGCCACGCCCACGCCGGCGTCGGCCACCATGCAGGTGTCGTTGTCCGCATCGCCAAACACGCAGATGTCCTGGAGCTCCATGTCGTTGAGCTCCGCCACGCGCACAAGGCCGCGCGTCTTGGACACGCGCGGATCCATGAACTCGTAGAGCCGCTGCGTGGTTTGCAGAGCCGCCGCCTTAACAGTGTCATCGGCAAACGTCGACGCCCGTTCAATCACCTGCGGCATCACCTCGGGCGCCATGGTAAACATCACCTTGGGCTGCGGCTCGCGCAAAAACTCGGCAAAATCGACCACCTGGTAGGGCACGCCGTCGACGCGCGACAGGTGCTCGACACACGCGTTGCTCTCGGGCACGTAGAACACGCCGTCTCGGGGGCAGACGGGCGTTGCCGGAAGGTCCGCCATGTGCTTGCAGATGCGCGCGATGGTCTCGCCCGGTAGCGGATAGCTCAGCTCGTTGATGTCGTGCGCGCGGTCGATGACCTCGGCGCCACCGCAGCCCACCAGCACGTCCACCAGGCCTTCGATGCCCCAGAGCTCGTACATGGCCTCGGTCGCGTGGGCGTCGCGCCCGGTGCACAGGCCAAAGAGCACGCCGCGCTCGCGCAGGGCGCGGATCGCCGCCACGGTGCGCGGGGACACCGTGTGCTGGCTCGTGAGCAGCGTGCCGTCGATATCGCAGAACACGGCTTTGATGTGGCTGAAGGTGGTGTCCATGGGGGCCTTTCTGGGTTGTGCGGCGGTGTGGGGTGTATTCGTGAACGGCGTACATGGTATACCAAGGCGCACACGGGGCGCTTGGGCGCAAAACCACCACAAAGGTGCCTGGCCCCTTTGTGGTGGCCGGACTCGCAGGATGGCCTGGCCCGGGGCGCAAAGCATCACAACATTCGACGTTTTTCGGCAAAATCGCGTTTTTCGCTGAATGTTGTGATGGTTTTTACTGCCTTGCGGCACGATCCAAATGCCGGCGTCCAAACAGCAGCAACGCCGCGGGAACCGCCGTCACGACCATGCCCGCCCCTACGAGTGTCCGTTGTACGCCAAATGTTGCCGCCAGCCACGGTGCAACCGCCAGAGGGGCCACGCCGGCGAACATATTGCCAAAGCCCATGACCGAGTTGACGCGGCCGAGCTGCTCGAGCGGGGCCGTCGTTTGCACGATAGTGTTGTGGAGCGGATTGACGACACCCCAGGCCACGCCCAGGGCAATCTGGCCGACAAGGGCCACACCAACGTACGGTGTTCCCACGTAGAGCAGGCTTCCCAGGCCTACGGACATAAGTGCCACGAGCAGCGATTTAAGGTTGACCAGGTGCGGTGGCAAGCGGAGCGCGACCACGGCGCCCAGCACCGCGCCCAAACCGCTGGCCGACGAGAGCCAGCCCATCCATTCGACACCGACGCGCAGGACATCGCGGTAGAAGAACGACTCCAGCGGATCGAAGGCGCCGTAGCCAAAGTTCGAGAGGAAGATGATGCAGAAAAGTAGCGCAAGGACGCTATTGGTAAAGACTGTTTTGATGCTGGTCGCGAAGGTGACGCGGGAGGACGTGCTGGGATTGGAGCTTTGGCTGGCAGTACTTGCCGTTGTGCTGCTGTCCGCGGGAGTACTTTCGCGCGCGGCGACGCGACCTGCTTGCGGTCTAAAGCCCCAGCCGGCAATGAGTGCCAACGCGGTAAAGATCATCATGAGCACGAACACCGCGCGCGACGACGCAGCCGCTGCGGCAAAGCCGCCCAGCGTGGGGCCAACGATGATACTCACGTTTGAGAACATGGCGATGGCGGAGTTGATGTCTTTGAGCTCGACGGGGTCGTCGGTGAGATACGCCGGATAGGACGTAGCGATGGGCTGGGCGAACCCCATCACAAAGCCCAGGAGCACCGCGCCGAGCAGGACGATGCCGGTCGCGCTGCCAAAAACGAGGATCGCTGCGCCGGTTGCCAGCGCGCCGACGATACTCAGCAAGAAATGACGGCGCGGGCCCCAAGCGTCGAGCGCCGCGCCGCCCGCAAAGGATCCCGAGATCACGAACACGTTCATAAAAAGGACGGCCAGCGATGTCGCCACGACCGAGGCATCGTCTGCATAGGTGAGCGTTCCGATGACGCCGATAAAGTAGCTGGTCTGAAAACCGGTGTAGATGAGAAAGCGCATCGCCACCAGGCGCTTGGCCTGCGCGGACAGCGATGATTGAGGCTTTGAGAAAAGAGAGGCGAGCATGGAGACTCCTTGTTTCATACGAATGCGGACGGCGGGCATTCGCCACCGTCTGTCAAATCAATCAATCCGCATGAAACATTAAGGACGCATCAAGCCCCTTCTCTCCGTTTTTCGCCCGTCATGAACTACTTGGTAGATTGTAAGGCATGTCCCACACATCTACTAAAGCAAAAACCGCCACAAAGGTGCCTGGCCCCTTTGTGGTGGAAATGACGTTTGCCCAGATAAAACCTGCCAAAATAAACCTGTCCCCTTTTGGCAGGTTTTAGGCCAGATAATCTTGAATCAGGTCGCAGATGGCTCGGGCGTCGTTGATGTTGATGGCTCGGGTCGCAAAGCCGGCATCGAATGCCTGGCGTGCCAGGGCTTCGTTGCAGGCAAGGGCCAGCGTGTGACCGTCGACCAGGTCGAGCGAGCTCTTGCCGCGCAGACGGTCGACACCGGAGCGCGCAACGACGATGTTGTCGAAGCCCTCGGTCTTGTAGCCCTCGATGATCACCACGTCGACATCGTTGTAACGCGACAGCAGCTCGCGCGCGGGCATCTCGTCCTCCTCGCGCGTGTCGGCGTACTCCGCCCAGCGCGTGGCGCAGATGAGACCCACGTGCTTGGATCCGGCCTGGTGATGGCGCCAGGTGTCCTTAGCGGGCACGTCGATATCAAAGCCGTGGTGCCCATGATGCTTGAGCGAACCCACGCGCAGGCCGCGGCGGG
>CABQSP010000073.1:0-8434 GCA_902466855.1 uncultured Collinsella sp.
CGCCGTCGGCCCCGCGGTGCGCTTTATCGGCCGCCTGGCACAGATCGTGATCGCACTCGTGGGCTGCAGCATGCTGGTCGCCGGCCACATGACCGTCGGCGTGTTCCAGGCGTTCTTCCAGTTTATCTACGAGGCGTCCGAACCCATGACGCAGCTGTCGTTCACTTTCAACTCGCTGCAGAGCGCGCTGGCGAGTGCGGAGCGCGTGTTCGACCTGCTCGATGAGCCCGAGATGGAGGCCGATCCGCTGCCGGACGAGGCCGCCAAGCTGCCGGGCCGCGTGGAGGGCCGCGTCTCCTTTGAGCATGTGCGCTTTGGTTATTCGCCCGACAAGCCGCTTATGCGCGACGTGTCGTTTACCGCCGAGCCGGGCCAGAAGATTGCCGTGGTGGGAACCACGGGCGCAGGCAAGACGACGCTCATCAACCTGCTCATGCGCTTTTACGAGATCGACGGCGGCCGCATTACGCTTGACGGTGTGGATACGCGCCTCATGGACCGCGGTGAGCTACGGCAGCAGTTTGGCATGGTGCTGCAGGACGCCTGGCTGTTCGATGGCACGATTGCCGAAAACATCGCCTACGGCTGCCCCGAGGCAACGCGCGACGAAATTGTGGCCGCCGCTCGTGCCGCGCAGGTCGACTTCTTCGTGCGCACCATGCCGCAGGGCTACGACACGCGCGTGGCCAACGATGCCGAGAGCATCAGCCAGGGCCAGCGTCAGCTGCTGACCATCGCACGCGTGCTGCTCAACAACCCGGCGATTCTCATCCTGGACGAGGCGACCTCAAGCGTGGACACGCGTACCGAGCTTGCCATCGGCCGTGCCATGGACGCGCTTATGCGCGGGCGCACGAGCTTTGTGATCGCGCATCGCCTGTCGACGATCGTGGACGCCGACCTGATCTTGGTCATGGACCACGGCAACATTATCGAGCAGGGCACGCATAAGGAGCTGCTCGCAGCCGAGGGCGCTTATGCCGACCTCTATCTGAGTCAGTTTGCATAATGTGACAAAGGGACAGTCCCGCATGTCACATCAAAAAGAAAGGCGCGCCGGGGATGAATTCCCTGGCGCGCCTTTGCGCTGACGTCAATGCTGTCGGTAGTCGTCCGCTTCTAGCGTTCGTTCATAAGTTTGGCGATGAGGGCCTTGAGCTCGGCTACCTCTCGCTCGAGTTCTTTGACGCGGCGGGCGTTCTCGGTGATGCCTTGGCGGTTGAGGGCACTCTGCTCGGCGGCGTCATCGGGCATGTACTCGCGATGCTGCTTGGCGTCGAAACTCTCCTCGAACACGCGGCAGCCGTTGCGCTTGATGATGCGTCCCGGCACGCCCACGACGGTGCAGTTGTCGGGCACGTCCTTAACGACGACCGAGTTGCCGCCGATCTTGACGTTGTTGCCGATGCGGATGTTGCCGAGCACCTTGGCGCCCGTGCCCACCGTGACATTGTTGCCCAGGGTGGGGTGACGCTTGCCGGTCTCGTTGCCGGTGCCGCCGAGCGTGACGCCCTGGTAGAGCACACAGTTGTCGCCCACAATGGTGGTCTCGCCGATGACGACGCCCATGGCGTGATCGATAAAGAAGTGCTTGCCAATCTGCGCGGCAGGGTGAATCTCGACGCCGGTGATGTGGCGGGTGATTTGCGAGAGCACGCGGGCGAGCGAGCGATGACCGTGCTCCCACAGCCAGTGCTCGGGCACGTGGTTCCACTTGGCGTGCAGGCCAGGATAGGAAAGGAAGATGACCAGACCGTTTTGCGCGGCGGGGTCCTGCGCTTGGACGGTCTTGATGTCCTCGCGAATGGTATTGATAAAGCTCACCGGCCGCCCTCCCTTAGCGCCATGGCAATGCGATTCAATAAAGTATAGCGATTCGCTAGGGATTAAAAAGGACAATCTTGGCGGCTTTGCGCTACAAGTGTCAGTTATGCAAACTTGCTGGTAATGGAGTCATGCTTTTGTGGGGTTGCGCACGAGGGGGCACCGCAACCGTATACTGGTCAACTTGGACGTATCCGCGCCCACAACTGAGAGGTTTTACTTCATGGGTTTCATCAATTTTATTGCCGAGCTGCTTAAGGACCCGCGCACCGCGATCGCCAGCTGGATCGCCGCCGGCCCGCTTATGGCCTACGGCTGCGTGTTCCTGATCATCTTTATCGAGACGGGCGTGGTGTTCTTCCCGTTCCTTCCCGGTGATTCGCTGCTGTTCGCCTCGGGTTTCTTTGCCCACAACGGCGGCTTTAACATCGTGGCGCTTCTGGCCACCGCATGGGCCGCTGCCATTTTGGGCGATCAGTGCAACTTTATGATCGGTCACTTCTTTGGCCGCAAGATCATCGCTTCGGGCAAGGTCAAGGCCATGACGCCCGAGCGCATCAAAAAGTCCGAGGACTTCTTGGACAAGTGGGGTCACCTGGCCATCTTCCTGGGTCGCTTCTTTCCGTTTATCCGCACCTTTGTGCCCTTTATCGCTGGCATGGGCGGCATGCACTGGCGCAACTTTGTCGTCTTTAACGTGCTGGGCGGCATTACCTGGTCGACGGTCTTTACGCTGCTGGGCTACTTCTTTGGCGGCATTCCCTTTGTGCAGGAGCACTTTGAGCTGCTGATTATCGGCATCGTTGCCGTGTCGATCATCCCGACCGTGGTCGGTCTGGTCAAGGCTAAGCTGGGCAAAAAGAACGCGTAGCTCGAGCCAGCGCGCAAACCGTGCAGTTGAGGCCCGTCACCGTTTACGGTGGCGGGCCTCTTCAGCTTCGGTCAAATGAAAATACTTTAGTTAGTTAAAGAAAAACGTTTTATCCGACGCGCGTGCGGAGTACAATCTCGTGCATGCGAATCGACGTGCCATCGGCTTTGATGCTGTTTGCGTGTCCCGTCCGGCTCTACGCTCCGGGCGTGCGACGTTGCGACGCGGCCGGCCTCGGTCCTTGCGTGCGGGTTCGCGAGTTTGCAACTGTGTATGTAAGGAGCGACATATGACTGTCGAGAAGAAGGATATCGATTGGGGTAGCCTCGGCTTTGGCTACATGAAGACCGATTACAGCTACGAGGCTCATTGGAAGGATGGCGAGTGGGACGAGGGCGGCCTGACCACCGACCACACCCTGCATGTCTCCGAGTGCGGCGGCATCTTCCATTACTGCCAGGAGGTCTTTGAGGGCCTGAAGGCTTACACCGCCGAGGACGGCAGCATCGTCTGCTTCCGTCCCGACATGAACGCCGAGCGCATGTACAACTCTGCGCAGCGCCTCGAGATGCCCCCGTTCCCCAAGGACAAGTTCGTTGAGGCCGTCAAGCAGGTCGTTTCTGCCAACGCCGCCTGGGTTCCGCCCTTCGGTTCCGGCGCGACCCTGTACGTGCGTCCGTTTATGATCGGCTCCGGTGACGTGATCGGCGTGGCTCCCGCTCCTGAGTACACGTTCCGCATTCTCGTGACCCCGGTCGGTCCGTACTTTAAGGGTGGCCTCAAGCCCGTCAAGCTGCGCGTTTCCGAGTATGACCGTGCCGCACCGCACGGCACCGGCAACATCAAGGCCGGCCTGAACTACGCCATGTCCCTCAAGCCCACGATGGAGGCCCATCGCGAGGGCTATGCCGAGAACCTGTATCTCGACTCCGAGTCCCGCACCTATGTCGAGGAGACCGGCGGCGCCAACGTTCTGTTCGTGAAGGAGGACGGCACGCTCGTCGTTCCGCAGTCGCACACCGACTCCATCCTGCCCTCCATCACCCGTCGTTCGCTCGTTCAGGTCGCTCAGGACCTGGGCATGACCGTTGACCAGCGTCCCGTCGAGTGGGCCGAGGTCAAGGCCGGTACCTTTGTGGAGTGCGGCCTGTGCGGCACCGCTGCCGTCATCTCCCCGGTTGGCGAGATCGACAACAAGGTTTACGGCGCCGACGAGACCGTGACCTTCCCGGCTGGCTACACCGAGATCGGCCCTGTGATGAAGAAGCTCCGCGAGACTCTGACCGGCATCCAGTCTGGTGCTGTCGAGGACAAGCACAACTGGGTTTACACCGTCGCGTAAGCTGTCTTAGCTGTCCGGCCCGAGGGCGACCTTCCTTTCCGGCGCGTCCTCGGACATGAAAGAACCTCCGCTGCGCACTTCGTGCGGCGGAGGTTCTTTCGTCCCGCGGAGTGCGCCGGAAAGGAAGGCCGCGCTTTTGTTTTGGTTCGCGCCATGTGGGGGTGGCGGCGACGTGCATTTTTGCGAGTATTCTGCAATCGAAGGCCCCTGCATACCGACCTCGGGCAAAAAATCGGGATTTCTCGATGTTTTCTACGGATGATGGGCGGGGTTATGGGCTGACAGCGTTTGATTTGCAGGGATATTCGCGGTCTTTGGCATTTATCGTGGCGCCCGAAGCTCTTGGTTATGTTGAATACTCCTAAAAATGCACGGCGCTTAGAGGGGGACCTTCGCGAAAAAGGAAACCGCCCCGTCGAAGTATGCATTCGACGGGGCGGTTTATGCATTTGGCCGATTAAGGATGCGCTGTCAAACTACTAGAACTTGACGGTCGGGGCCTGGCGGGCTGCTTCAGCGGCCTCGAAGCCCTGGCGCTCCTTAAACTGGAAGACGCCAGCAAAGATGACAGCCGGGAACGTCTGAATGGCGTTGTTGTAGCTGAGCACGCAGTCGTTGTAGCTCTGGCGTGCATAGCTAATCTTGTTCTCGGTGTCCTCGAGCGATGCCTGCAGCTGCGTAAAGTTGGTGTTTGCCTTAAGATCGGGATAGGCCTCGGCCACAGCGAAGAGCTGGCGCAGTGCGCCGGTCAGCACGTTGTCGGCTTCCATCTTGGCCTCGGGCGTGGTGGCCTTGACGGCGGTGTTACGCGCGCTGATCACGGCGGAGAGCGTCTCCTGCTCGTGCTTGGCGTAGCCCTTGACGGTTTCGACCAGGTTGGGGATCAGGTCGTTACGGCGCTGCAGCTGCGTATCGATGTTCTGCCAGGCGTTATCGATGCGGTTACGCTTGGTGACCATGTTGTTGTAGATGCCGGCGATGGCGCAGACAATCACAATGACAACAACGATGCCGATGATGACGGTAATCATGATGTCTCCGTTTCGAATGGCCGCGGCGGCATGCGCCAGCTGCCGTTGGTATAACGCTACTAGTATACCCGCAACGTTTTACCGTGCCGAACTTTCCGGTAAGCGTTGTGTTTTCGGCGGGGTTGGCACCGGGGCAAAGCGCGCGAGGTACAGGTGTAAGATATGCGACAGATTGACGAGTGTTGTCTTTGTCCTGAGGATGGCGATACCAGTGGACCTTCGCATCAAGAAAACCTACCGCGCCCTGTTCGATGCCTTTACCGAGCTTCTCGAGGAGCATCGGTTTGAGGACCTGACGGTCGCCATGCTGTGCGACCGCGCCATGATTCGCCGCACGACGTTCTACAAGCACTTTCGCGACAAGAACGATTACTTTGCCTTTTATATCGATGAGCTCATGTCGGGCTTGCCGCAAAAACAGCCCGATGAGGCCGGCGCGGTATCTGCCGAGGACGTGCGCGCGCTTCGGCACGCGATTTTGGACGATGCCATGGATTTGATTCTGGCGCACGAGCGGCTCATGGATAACATTTTGGCAAGCAGCATGTCGGGCATGTTGACCAACGTTATTTGCGACCGCATTGCCCGCTCCATCCGCGAGCGTGTGATGAACGTGCTTGCCGAGGATGCCCTGGCCCCCGTGTCACTCGAGACGACGTCTGAGTTTGTCGCCGGCGGTATTATTCGACTTTTCACGATATGGTGGGAATCGGGCCACGATCTTGAGCGCCGACCTGAGATAGCCGACGTGGTCGATGCGTTGTTTGAGCGGACCATGACACCGGTGCATCACTAGGAGTGGCGGAGAGAGGGGGATTCGAACCCCCGGAACGCTCTCGCGCTCAACGGTTTTCAAGACCGCCGCATTCAACCGCTCTGCCATCTCTCCGTGAGTCGTAATGATAGCATCGTTTTGAATTTGCAACAGGGAAGGCGAACGATGACGATCACCGAAATCGACGAGAAGTTCATGCGCGAGGCGTTGGCGGAGGCGCGCGCCGCCGCGACGGTGGGCGAGGTGCCCATCGGAGCCGTAGTGGTGCGCGACGGCGAGATCGTCGCGAGGGCGCACAATCGGCGCGAGCTCGACCAGGATCCTTCGGCTCATGCCGAGTTCGCGGCCCTGTGCGCTGCCTCTCGGTCGCTCGGTCGTTGGCGCCTTTCCGATTGCACGGTCTACGTGACGCTCGAGCCATGCTGCATGTGTGCGGGGCTTATGGTTAACGCGCGCGTGGGGCGCTGCGTGTATGGCGCGGCTGATGCCAAGGCGGGCGCGCTGGGATCCCTGTATGACCTCAATGCCGACTCGCGCCTGAATCATCGGTTCAATGTGACCGCCGGCGTACTGGCGGATGAATGCCGCGAGCTGCTGAGTAGCTATTTTGGCGGTCTGCGCGGAGCGGGCGGCGCTGATTGCGGTTGTGGGGCCGATCTTGAAGCACACGCCGCTCACGCCGCAGCGCTTGCAGGTGCCGGTGAGGATGCTGGCACGGCGGTTGACTTTGGTCCCGCATGCCGTCGGCCCCGCCGTGTGCTGCTGGCGATCGACTCCTTTAAGGGCAGCGTTTCGAGCGCGCAGGCGGAGGCAGCGGTTGCCGAGGGCATGCGCCATGTGTGGCCCGATGCCGAGCTGAACGCTTTGCCGCTGGCAGATGGCGGTGAGGGGACGCTCGATGCCGTTGCCGCGTGCGGCGGTGAGATTGTGACCTGCGAGGTTGCGGGACCCTTTGGCGATGGTGTGCCTGCCCGGATGTTAGTGGACGGCGAGCACGAGTCGGTTGTTATTGAGATGGCCGAAGCAGCAGGCATCGGGTACTCACCTTGCACGGAATCGGCGGCGCTGGCTGCTACAACCTATGGCGTGGGCGAGCTGATGCTCCGTGCAGTTCGTGTCGGGGTAAAGACTATCTATATTGGCTTGGGCGGCAGTGCCACCAACGACGGTGGCGCCGGTATGCTGCAGGCGCTGGGCGCGCGTGTGGTCGATGACCGGGGCTGCGATATTGCCCCCGGTCTTGCCGGCCTTGAGCAGGTGGCGAGCGTTGATTTGGCGCCAGCGCTGCAGGCTTTGGATGGCGCTCGTATCGTTGTGCTTTCCGATGTCGAGAATCCGCTCGTGGGGCGTCGAGGCGCACTGGCGGTGTTTGGCGGGCAGAAGGGCCTGCCGGCGGATGATGTCGAGGCGCTGCGCAGATACGACGGCTGGATGGTCGGCTACGGTCGCCTGCTCGATGCGGCAATTTTCGAGGCGCGAGCCCAGGGATTGTTGCGCACACCCGAGGGCGCACGGACATTTGGCTCGGTGCTCGGCGTGCCCGGCGCGGGCGCTGCCGGTGGCTTGGGCGCCGCGTTGCTGGCGCTCGGTGCGGAGCTGCGCTCGGGTGTAGAGACGGTGCTCGATCTCGTGGGGTTTGACGAGCGCGTGCGCGATGTCGACCTGGTCATAACAGGCGAGGGCAATATGGACGAGCAGTCCGCCGCCGGTAAGGCGCCGGTGGGTGTGGCTCGCCGTGCCAGGCGATATGGCAAGCCGGTGGTCGCCGTCGTGGGCGGCCGTGCTGACAACCTGAACGCGGTATATGGGCAGGGTATTGACTTGGTTTTGCCGATCTGCCGCAAGCCCATGCCCCTCGACCAGGCACTCGATCCGCAAGAAGCCACAACCAACCTCATCTGTGCCGGTGAGTCAGCCGCCCAAGCCTACGACCTCGCTCGCCTCTAAAACCCATCCCCTCGATAAGTTGCGGTGAAATACGGAGTGTTTTTGCCTTTAAGGTGCCAATTCAGTCCGTATTCCACCGCAACTTCGAGAATGTCCATTCGAGGCTGGCTGCCTTGGGTCTCGAGCCGGACCGTCTGCCATGAAATGTGGCAATCTACTACGTTTAACGGAACACCCTCGACCATCCCGGATTTTGTGAAATTAAAACCGCAGGTAGAAAGCTTGCCGATTTTCGAAAAAGCCGGCTATGGTTGACCCCTGTGGCCTAAACGTAGTAGATGGGCCCTTTCTGCGGTGCGGCACCAAGCCGGTCATTTTGGGATGGGACTATTTTGACTACTCATTGGCTGCTCTGGCAATCGGGCTGCAAAAGTAGTCAAAAAAGCTCCGTCCCAAATTAGCTACCTTGCTCTGGCGGGCGGGAGCGGGTAAGATATACCGAGCGCCTAGCGCGTTCGATGGGTTCGGATGACGACATGTTCCGAATCTGGTCAGGTCCGGAAGGAAGCAGCCATAAGGAGCCTCTGTCGGGCATCCGAATCCATCGAGCGCACGGGCTTTCTTTTTGCGCGGTTTTACCAAACCGCGCAATGCTCGACGCTGCGCGCCACCCAGAGCGACAATTTGTCATTCAAAAGGCAAGG
>CABQSP010000074.1:0-8254 GCA_902466855.1 uncultured Collinsella sp.
GGCGACGTGGTGCTGGTCGACGGCGTCACCGGCTCCGGCAAAACCGAGGTGTACCTCTCCGCCATCGAGCGCGTGCTGGCGGCCGGCCGTTCGGCCTGCGTGCTCGTGCCCGAGATCTCGCTGACGGCCCAGACCGTCGGCCGTTTTCGCTCGCGTTTTGGCGAGACGGTTGCGGTCTTTCACTCGCGTCTTTCTGCTGGCGAGCGTCTGGACCAATGGGATATGGTTGCCAGCGGTGCCGCGCGTGTGGTCGTGGGTGCCCGCTCGGCGCTCTTTTGCCCGCTCAGCGATCTGGGCCTCATCATCATCGACGAGGAGCACGAGACCAGCTATAAGCAAGGCTCCAGCCCGCGTTACCACGCGCGCGAGGTGGCGGCCGAGATGGCGCGGCGCTACCGCTGCCCGCTCGTGTTGGGCTCCGCCACGCCTTCTGCTGAGGCCCTCGATCGCTGCCGCCGTGGCACGTATAACGGTGCCACCTGGACGCGCGTCGAGATGCCCGAGCGCCCGGGACACGCCGTGCTGCCCACGGTCCGCATTGCCGACCTGCGCCGCGAGTTCTCGCACGGCAGCCGCTCTATGTTCTCAAAACCGCTGATGGAAGGCTTGGAACGCGTGGTCGAGCGCCGTGAGAAGGCCGTGCTGCTGCATAACCGCCGTGGCTTTGCGCCGTTCCTTATGTGCCGCGAGTGCGGCTGCGTCCCCACTTGCAACCACTGCTCCACCGCGCTTACGTATCACGAGCGCACGCACACGCTGCAGTGTCACACATGCGGTTCGTCTTGGCGCGTGCAGCCCTATCCGGCGCCCACAAGCCGTTGCCCCAAATGTGGCAGTCGCTACCTGGCAAAAATGGGCCTAGGCACGCAGCAGATCGAGGATGCGCTGCACCAGATGCTGCCCGACGACGTCGCCATCATTCGCATGGATGCCGATACCACGCGTGGCAAGGACGCGCACAAAAAGCTGCTCGAGCAGTTCGATGCGGCCGATTGCGCCGTGTTGCTGGGCACCCAGATGATTGCCAAGGGCCTCGACTTTCCCGAGGTCACGCTTGTGGGCGTGGTCAATGCCGACTTTGCGCTGAAGCTCCCCGATTTTAGAGCAGGGGAGCGCGCCTACGATCTGCTGGAGCAGGTTGCGGGACGCGCCGGCCGCGGCGATCGTCCCGGCGAGGTCATCATCCAGACCTACCTGCCCGAGGATCCGGTCATCCGCGCCGTCGCTGAGCATGACCGTTCGATCTTTACCGACTACGACCTGGACCAGCGCCGCGACGCGCTGTACCCGCCGTTTGTTCGCCTGGTCAACATCTTGGTGTGGTCGGCGAACCGAGACGACGCGCAGGACTACATCGGGCGCATTGCAAAGCTCCTCAAGCGCCGTTGGCATGCTGCCGCGCCCGACTTTTTGCGGGCGGGCAGCGCGGTGCCGCAGGTGCTGGGCCCGGCTTCGTGTGTAATCGAGAGAGCCAAGGACCGTTACCGCTTCCATCTGCTTGTGAAGTCGCCCGTGGGGTACCATGTCTCTGATGATATCGACACCTGCCTCAAAGAGGTGGGCTCCGTGCGTGGCGTGAGCGTGAGCGTTGACGTCGACGCCTATGATTTGATGTAACAACCCGAAAGGATGGCCATGGAAGCCAACGGAATCGTACTGTCGCCCGACCCTCGTCTGCGCCAGGAGTGCGCCGTCATCGAGGAGATCACCCCGGCGATCGAGGCGCTTGCCGAGAAGATGAAGAAGGTGATGTTCGAGAACGGCGGCTGCGGTCTGGCTGCCCCGCAGATCGGCGAGCTTATTCAGCTCGTCACCATCGACTGCGACTACAGTGACAAGAGCGACTACGACCCGTATGTGCTCATCAATCCCGTCATTGTTGAGCAGAGCGACCATCTGGTGCCCTTTAGCGAGGGCTGCCTTTCCATTCCTGGCATTAGCTGCGAGATCGAGCGTCCCGATCATGTCGCCGTCGAGGCGTACGACCTGGATGCCAACCTGATTCGTTATGAGGCCTCGGGCGACCTGTTCTGCGTGTGCCTGCAGCACGAGATCGATCACCTGCACGGCAACACCATGTTTGAGCGACTGAAGCCCATGCAGAGGATCAAAGCAGTCAAGGAGTACCAGGACGCCCTGGCCCGCGGCGCTCGACCGGGCGAGACGGAATAGTTCCCACCGTCCTCGGTGCTGAGCGCCCACATATCAACCCGTGCTCAAACATTCTCGCTTCGCTGCGAAACTGCGCGCGGGACGATATGTGGGCGCTCAGCACCGGGGACTGCATTGTTCTGGCTCGGTTCGCCCGGGTGCCGTCGGGCCAGGGAAGGGCGTCTTTGCTGATAGTCTTTGTTGAGAGAGAGCTGCTTTTATTGCGGCTCTTTCTTTGGTTTTGGGTATATTTGTTCTTGTTGAAATGTAATCCGGATGGGCTGGTGACTTGGCTTTCCGCTGTTATTTGTAGCCGTCTCGGCTTTGGTTGAGAGGAGACTAACTTTTATGCGTATTGTGTTTATGGGTACGCCTGATTTTGCGGTGCCTTCGTTGACTTCGCTTGTCGAGGCTGGTAACGAGATTGCGCTTGTTGTTACTCGTCCTGATGCTGTTCGTGGGCGTGGTAAGAAGCTGGAGCCGTCTCCTGTTAAGGCTAAGGCGCTTGAGCTGGGGTTGCCGGTTGTTGAGGCTAATCGTATGACGCCTGAGGTTGTTGAGGCGCTTCAGGCTGCCCAGGCTGACATTTTCTGCGTGGCTGCTTATGGTTGCATTTTGCCGGATGACGTGCTGCATATGGCGCCGCTCGGCATTGTGAATGTTCATGCGTCCTTGCTGCCTCGTTGGCGTGGGGCTGCTCCTATTCAGCGTGCGATTCTCGCTGGTGACGACGTTGCTGGCGTTTCCATTATGCGTATTGGGCATGGCGTGGATACTGGCGCTTATTGTGCTCAGGCCTCGACCTCGGTTGCCGGCAAGCATGCTGAGGCGCTGACCATGGAGCTTGGTGAGCTTGGCGGTAAATTGCTTGCCGATACGCTTCCTTCGCTTTCCGATGGCACCGCCGTGTGGACTGAGCAGGATGAGTCGCTTGTTACCCATGCCGCCAAGATTTCTAAGCAGGAGATGCGCCTGGATCCGCAGATGGCGGCGCTTGATTGCGTGCGTCATGTGCTGGCCTCATCCGATACCGCTCCCGCTCGTTGCGTGATTGCCGGCAAGACCGTGCGCGTGCTCGATGTTGCGCCGGCCGAAGTGTTGCTTGGCGAGGGCGCTGTTGACGTTAAGAACAAGCGTGTTTACCTTGGTCTTTCCGATGGTGCGGTTGAACTGCTCGAGGTTAAGCCCGATGGCAAGCGTGCTATGGCCGCTTCTGCTTGGGCTGCTGGCCTGCAGGGCGCCGATCTTTCGTGGGGTGTTTTGTCATGAGTAAGCTTTCCCCCGCGCGCAAGCTTGCGCTCGATGTGCTAATGGAGGCCGATCGCCGCGGTATGTATGCGCGTGACGTGCTGTCCTCTCGCGCATCGGCCAAGGCTATTGACCAGCGTGATTCCGCATTTGCCGCCCGCTTGGCGCTGGGTGTTGCCGCCACGCAGGGTATTTTGGACGAGCTCCTCGATCAGTTTCTCGACAAGCCCAAAAAGGTTGCGCCGCGTGTTCGCATGGCGCTTCGTATCTCGGCCTTCGAGATGCTTTATCTACATACGCCTGGCCGCGTCGCCGTAAGTCAGGGTGTTGAGCTGGTTCGCTGCGGCGCTAAGTCCGCCGCTGGCTTGGCCAATGCTGTACTGCATAAGGTTGCGGACAATGTTGAGGACTTTGCTACGGCATCCGATGTGGATGAGTCTGAGCGACGCCTGGTACGTCTGTCGCGCCTGATGGGTCTGCCGCGTTGGCTGTGCGCTCGTATTATGGCTTCGTTTGACACGCCAGAGGGTACGCTCAACTTTGCCGGTAACTTGGCACCTGCGCCGCTGGCTTTACACGAGAACGCCTTTACGACTAAGCCTGATCCGTATATCTCGCAGCTCGTCGCGCCTGTCTTCCCGGGCTGCCATGCCCCGGTTGATGCCCAGGTTACCGTTGCTTCGGGTGTGTTTGAGCGTGCTGCCGCGGTGGCATCTGATCTCAACGCGCAGCTTATCGCCACGGCAGCCACGCGCCCTGGCAGCTGCCTTGAGATTGGTGCCGGTCGTGGCACCAAGACCTATGTGATGATGTGCCAGGCCAAGCGTGCGGGCTATGAGCGTCAGCATACGGCGCTCGATCTGCATGATCGCAAGTGCGATCTGAATCTCGCTCGCCTGCATAAGGCCGGTATTCAGGGCGTTCGTACGGTTTCGGGTGATGCCTGCGAGCTTGATGAAGTCCTGACGTCATTTGATGCCATGCTTGGCAAGCCGGTTAAGTTCGACACGGTCTTTATCGATGCGCCGTGCTCTGGCACCGGAACCATGCGTCGTCATCCCGAGATTCCGTGGCGCCTGACCGAAAAGGATGTGACGGTTGAGCTGCCCAAACTGCAGCTGACGATGCTCAAGGAAGCTGCCGCGCGCGTGGCTGCCGGCGGCGAGCTCATCTATGCGACGTGCTCGGTCTTCGACGAGGAGAACACGCAGGTGGTGGATGCTTTCTTGAACTCTCCTGAGGGCACCGGCTTTACTGTAGCGCCGCTCTCCGAGGCACAGATTCTGCAACTCCCCGAGTTCGATCAGGCCAAGAAGCTCGTTTCCGTACGCCAGAACGATCGAGGCCTCTTCCAAAGCGTGCCGGTAAACGCCGATTCCTACGACGGTCACTTCTGCGCCAGACTGGTCCGCAAGTAACTACTAAGTTGCGGTGAAATAGGGATTGAAAAGCCGCTTCTACCCGCCAAACAGTCCTTATTTCACCGCAACTCACAAGGAAACCTGGGTACCTTGATTAGCTACCCATAGAGCAAAGAAATAGCCCCGCGATCGGTGTTGATCGCGGGGCTGTTCGGTTTCTAGTGGCTGTGCGGGCAGTTGGCGCAGCAGCCGCTGGTGGCGCTGGTGCTGGAGCCGCCGCTTCGCTGGTCGGTGTTGTAGAAACCGCTGCCCTCAAATTTAATGCCGCTGGCCGAGAACGTCTTGGCCGCCGGGGCACCGCAGCTGGGGCACACGACCTCGGGAGTCTCGGACATGGGATGCTCAACCTCAAACACGTTGCCGCAGCTCGAGCACTTGTAATCGTAGCGCGCCATAATACTTCCTTTTCAGCACAAAGCGGGCAGATTACTCTGCCCGCAAAAATTCAAACGTCTGTAACTGTACCCTATATCGGGGGTTTTATCACGCTTCGCCCCAGAATCTATGGTTGTTGCGCAGGAGCTGTGCGGTTTTGTTTTCGGCGGCTGCAATGTCCGCCTCGTCAGCCTGCCAGGTCCAGTTGCCCGTGGCCACGCCCGGAACGTTCATGCGCGCGTCGTCGCCAAGCCCCAGGACATCCTGCAGCGGCATCATCACCAGGGGAGCGTCGCTTGCCAGCGCTTCGCTCATCAGCTTGGCCGCCACCTCAACACCGCTCGGTTCATCGCCGCCCGCAAAGGAACGCGTGCACCAGCCGGCAAGCGTCGACGTATCGTGCGTCGAGGTGTATAGAATCTTGCCGGGCGTGGGATGCACACCGCAACGAACGTCGTAGTCGCTAAACTCCAGCACGTCCATGCCGGGGAAACCGCAGGTCGATGCCATGGCGCGAACACCGGGCGTCAGATAGCCCAAGTCCTCAGCGATAAAGTTGAGCGGACCCAGCTCGTCATAAGCGGTCTGGAACAGGTCCTTGCCCGGCCCCGCCAACCAGCGACCTTCGGCGCAAGCCTTGCCTGCGGGGATACTAAAGTAGCTGTGGAATCCCAGGAAGTGATCCAGGCGCACGCGGTCGTAGAGCGAAAACGCACGACGCAGGCGATCCATCCACCAGCTATAGCCGTTCTGCTTCATGTGGTCCCAGCGGAACGTCGGGTTGCCCCACACCTGGCCCTCGGGTGCAAAGTTGTCGGGCGGCGCACCGGAGATCTCGATTGCCTTGCCGGTATCGGACAGCCAGAAGTTCTCGGGTTCGCTCCACGCATCTGCCGAATCGTCGGACACGTACATAGGAATATCGCCGATGACCTCGATGCCTTTCTTGTGCGCATAGTTCATGAGCTCGCACCAAGCCAGGTCAAAGCGGTACTGCATGTAAGCCTGCAGCTCTGCCTCGTCGTGGAAACGCTTGTCGTCAATCAGATGCTCGTTGTAGCGCGCGACATCTGCCGGCCAATCGTGGCGCGACTCGCCCTCAAAGTACTTTTTGACGGCCATATAGACGCAGTATTTCTCGAGCCAATCGGCATTGCGATGCTTAAACGCTGTGTACAGCGGGTCAGCATCCTCGCCGCCGCGGGCCTTCCAGGTCTCAAAGTCGGCGGCCAGCTCCTCGTGGCTCTCGGGTAGCAGGTCGATATTGCCTGCAAAGGCCGAAGGACCGGCGTAAGGGGAGCGGAAGAAGTCCGTGGGGTTGACGGGGAGAACCTGCCAGTAGCGCATGCCCATGGCGGCCAGATGGTCGATAAAGCGACGCGTGGGCGCGCCGATCGTACCGGGCTTGCCGTCGTCGGTCGGCACCGATGTGATATGGCACACAACACCCGCACCGTGATCGAGCGGTTCCTGCAGGCGCTGCTCGGCATGGTGATAGATGATCGATGAGCCCAGCGGATACAGATCGAGCGTGACCGTACCGTTGTGGATCTCGCACTCATGACCGCTGATCACGTCACTCGCACATTCGTCGAGCGCCGGAATCGTCACGCGGTGCGAATTGCGGAGGCTGCGGTTGATGATAACCGTCGCGGCCTCGCCGTCTTTGCCCGTTCGGGTGTAAGCCAAGACTTCGTCGTTGAGCGCAAAGGCCTTGATCTCGCCATCGACCATAAAGGGCAGCGCACGGCGCACGGCAGACGCGTTCTTAACGATGGCCAGCGTGTCGAAGTCGTGGAGTTGGTCCTTGGTCGGCAGGGTACGGCGGTTGCCCGGATCGGTGAGGCCCTCCAAGCCGTACTCGTCACCGTAATAGATTGAGGGAACGCCCGGGAACGTCATCTGCATGAGCGTCGCGAGCCAAAAACGACTCTTGGCCAGGCCCATGGAGTTCTCGTCCAGGCGCCACTTACTGCGCTCGCTCTCAGGTAGTTGCGACTCGTCGGGGCCGCCGCCGAGCACCGAGATGATACGTGGGCGGTCGTGGCTCGACAGCAGGTTGAACGCGCAGGATAGGGCCTCGCGCGGATAATTCTCGCGTAGGGTCTCAATATCCTCGGCAGCTTGGTAGGCGTTTTTGTAGCCCATCAAAAAGCCGATGACCATGTCGCGGAAGGGGTAATCCATGGCCGAGTCGAGCTCGAAGCCTTGCAGATAGCGACGCAGATGGCCGTAGCTGATCTTGTTGGAGGCGTCTTCCCAGACTTCGCCGAGCAGCAGCGCGTCGGGCTTCTCGGCGAGCACGGCCTTTTTGATCTCGGCTAGGAAATCATCGGAAAGCTCGTCGGCCACATCCAGGCGCCAGCCGTGAGCGCCGGCGCGCAGCCATTTACGAATGACGCCGTCCTTGCCCAGGAGCCGCTCGCGTACCAGTTCGGAGCTCTCATTGATGGCGGGCATATTGCCCACGCCCCACCAGCAGTCGTACGAGCCGTCCTCGTGGAAATAAAACGCATCGCGATACGGCGAATCCTCGCTCTGCCACGCGCCCACGCCGGGGTAGTTGCCGTAGCGGTTAAAATAGATCGAGTCGTCGCCCGTATGGTTGAAGACACCGTCCAGGATGATGGAAATGCCGAGCTTCTCGGCCGCCTCGCACAACTCGGTAAAGTCCTGCTCGGTGCCCAGAATCGGATCGATCTTGGTGTAATCGGCGGTGTCGTAGCGGTGGTTGCTCGCGGCTTCAAAAATGGGGTTGAGGTAGATGGCTGTAAAGCCCAGCTCGGCGATGCGAGGCAGGTTTTCCTGAATGCCCTTGAGCGATCCGCCGTAAAAGTCCCAAGTCTTTATGGAGCCGTCCTCGGCGCGCTCGTACACAGGCGGCTCGTTCCAGTCCTCGACCATGCGGCGCTGGATTCCGTTGCGCGGTTTTTCGACCTCGGCCAGCGTGCGCTCGCGCCAGTGCTCGTCGCGGGCGTAGCGGTCGGGGAAGATCCGGTACACCATGCCGCGCTCGTACCAGGTGGGGCGGTTCGCGCGGTGCTTGTAGACGGTAATCT
>CABQSP010000075.1:0-7727 GCA_902466855.1 uncultured Collinsella sp.
AGGGAATATCCATGGCAAGAAGCGCTGTAGAAGGCCTCCAAGAATTTCAGCAGCATATGCAAGAAGCTGCAGGATCGTATGCCCTTATCGGCGGCACGGCATGCGACATTTTGCTCGCGGAGGCGGGACTTCCGTTTAGGGCGACTCACGATTTTGATGTGGTAATTGTCGCCGATGACCGGTTGCCTCAGACGGCAGAAGCCATATGGACTTTGGTGCGTGATGGCGGTTACCGCTGCGGCTGGGGCGAAGGCAAAGGCTCATGTTTTTATCGGTTCACAGAGCCTAAGAGGCCGGGTTACCCCCATATGATCGAACTCTTCGCGAAGTGCCCCGACTTTCTAAAGGGTCGTGAGGGGATTGATGTGGCGCCAATTCACGTTGATGAAAACATAAGCAGTCTTTCGGCAATTTTGTTGGACGATGCTTACTACAGCTTGTTCCTTCAGGGAATTCGGACCGTAGGCGGCGTTTCGGTCCTGGGTACGGAATACATTGTCCCGTTCAAAGCGAAGGCGTATCTCGACCTAAAAGCTAGAAGGGAAGCGGGGGAGAACGTTGATTCGAAGAAGGTAAAAAAGCATAAACGCGATGCGCTGAGGCTTGCTCAGCTGCTTGGCGAGTCGGAAGGTGTCGACCTGCGCGGAGAACTGAAGGACGATATGATTGCGTTTGTCAAAGATTGTGAGGTGGGCGACGTCAATCTGAAACAGATCGGGGTTGCGGGCGCAACGATGGCGCAGTTGCTTGAGACGATGAAAGCAACATATGGCTTGATTGGTTGAGTGTGGTTACGTGGCCCGGACGGTGCAGTCTAGCTGCGTTGTCCGGCGCGGAAGCTCGCTAATCGGCTATTATTTGTTTAGACAACTTGAGTTGTAGAGGAGTGACTGGCGATGGTGCAGGGCGCCAAACATATGAAGAGCAATAACGCCGCGGCCGGCGGTGGCTCAAGCCCTCAGCCCAAACCTCAACCAAAGCCCAAACGCCGCCGCAAGCGACTGCCGCGCTGGGCCGACCGGCTCATCACCATCGTAATCATCCTTATTGGCGTGGGCCTTATGACCTGGCCGTGGATCTTGGACCGGCTCGAGGCCTCGGGCGTGTTCAACCAGATCAGCACGGTGTCCAGCACCGTGGACGCGCTGTCTGCCGAGGAGCGCGAGCGCATCCTGCTCCAGGCTCGCTCCTTTAACGAGCAACTTGCCGGCGAGGCCACCGAGCTCCCCGCCGACCAGATTGAGCCCTACGCCCAGCAGCTCATCTTTGACCGCGACCCCATGATGAGCTGGGTCGAGATCCCCTCCATCGACGTGAGCATGCCCATCTACCACGGCACGAGCGAAGAAGTCCTTATGGCGGGCGTCGGCCACCTGGAGGGCACGAGCCTGCCGGTGGGCGGCACCTCGACGCATTGCGTGCTTACCGCGCACTCGGGCATGCGCAACCTGAGCATGTTCGACGACATCCATTCGCTGGAGCCCGGCGACCTGGTGCTGCTGCACACCATGAACAAGACGCTCGCCTACAAGATGGTGGACTCCGAGGTCGTGTTGCCCGAGGAGATGGAGTCGCTGACCATCGAGCCGGGCGCCGACAAGGTGACGCTCGTCACCTGCACGCCCTATGGCGTGAACGACCATCGCCTGCTGGTGCACTGCGTGCGCACCAAGTACAACAAGAAGGACGTCGACAAGCAAAAGTCGCTGGCCGGCCGCCACTGGGGCAAGCGCGAGTTTGCCGTGCTTATCGTGGTCGTAGCCATTGTGCTGTTGCTGTTGGACATCGTGATCCACGCGGTTCGCAAGCGTCGCAAGGCTAAGGTCTCGGCATAAGACATTCTCCAGAACCACCGCAATGGGGACGGGCACCTTTGTGGTGGGCGGGACTTCCAAACCATCACAACATTCGATGAAAATCGCGATTTTGACGAAAAGCGTCGAATGTTGTGATGGTTTTCGTTGTGGGCGAGACGGTTTTCGCTGTGGACGGGACGGTTTCGCTGCAGAACCGTCAGCCCGCCGCCTGTCAACCGCCGCCCTCGTTACGTTTTCGCTGCATTTGGGTAAAGCACCTGCTCCAAGCGGCGTTGCCTTGTATACTAGAGCGGTTTATCTGTTATGCGGAAGGGAGCGCCTATGGCACTCAGCGAGAAAGACGTGCGCGGCATCGCCGAGTACGCAAAGATCGCACTGACCGATGACGAGCTCACCCAGATGACGTCCTACCTGAACGACGCCGTCCAGATGCTCGAGCCCGTCTTGCAATATGACTTGCCCGACGTGGAGCCCACGTTCCATCCTATCGGAAGCCTGTCCAACGTTATGGGCGATGACCTGCGCGAGCCCGAGCGCGATCTGCCGCTCGACGTTGCGCTCGAAAACGCCGGCAGCGCGCGCGACCGCTACTTCCGCGTGCCGTCCATTTTGGGAGAGGGGGAGAGCGAGTAATGGCGCAGAGCTTCGATTCCCTTACCGCCGCCCAGATCGCCGCGGGCGTTGCCGCCGGCGACTTTACCGCTACCGAGGTGACTCAGGCCTCCCTTGCCGCCATCGAGGCGCGCGAGGGCGGGGTTCAGGCATTCCTGCAGGTGGCGCCCGAGCTTGCGCTCGAGGCCGCTGCGCGCGTGGATGCCGACCGTGCCGCAGGCAAGCCGCTGCCCCCGCTCGCGGGCGTGCCGCTGGCCATTAAGGACAACATGAACCTCGTGGGCACGCGCACCACCTGCGCTTCCCGCATGCTCGAGAACTACCAGAGCGTCTACACCGCCACCTGCGTCCAGCGCATGCTCGATGCCGGCTGCCTGCCCATGGGCAAGGCCAACATGGACGAGTTTGCCTTTGGCAGCTCCACCGAGAGCTCGGCCTTCCACCGCACCAACAACCCCTGGGATACCGAGCGCGTGCCCGGCGGCTCCTCGGGTGGCTCCGCTGCAGCCGTCGCCGCGGGCGAGGTCGCGCTCTCGTTGGGCTCGGACACCGGCGGCTCCATTCGCCAGCCGGCGTCGCTGTGCGGCGTGGTGGGCTTTAAGCCCACGTATGGCGCCGTGAGCCGTTACGGCGTGGTTGCCTTTGGCTCGTCGCTCGACCAGGTGGGCCCCTTCGGCCGCACGGTCGAGGATGTCGCGCTGGCCATGAACGCGCTCACCGGTACGGGCCACGATCCGTACGACTGCACCAGCCAGGATTGCGCCGTCGACTTTACCGAGCATCTCAACGACAGCATCGAGGGCAAGCACGTGGGCATCATCCCTGCGTTTATGGAGGCCGAGGGCTTGACGCCCGAGGTCAAGGCCGCTGTTCAGCGCGCCGCCCAGGAGCTGCAGAACCAGGGCGCCGAGCTGGTCGAGGTCGACCTGCCGCACCTGGATGCCGCCATCGCCGCCTACTACGTCATCGGCCCGGCCGAGGCGTTCTCCAACTTGGCCCGCTTCGACGGCATTCGCTACGGCTATCAGGAGGAGGGCTGCGCCAACCTGTCTGACCAGAGCTCGCTTTCGCGCGCCCATGGCTTTGGCGCCGAGGCCAAGCGCCGTCAGATGCTCGGCGCCTACCTGCTGAGCTCGGGCGTGTACGACAAGTACTACTACGCTGCGCAAAAGGCTCGCACGCTCATCACGCAGGACTACGACGCCGCGTATGCCAAGGTGGACACCATCCTCATGCCCGCCTCGCCGCGCACGGCCTTTAAGTTTGGCGAGATCAGCGACCCCACGCAGATGTACCTCTCCGACCTGTACACCATCTCGCTCAACATTTGCGGCAACGGTGGTATCTCGGTGCCGCTGGGCCTGGGCGAGGATACTCAGTTGCCCGTTTCTGCCCAGCTGGTGGGTCCGGCCTTTAAGGACCGTCAGCTGCTCACGTTTGCCCGCGCCCTGGAGCGCGGCTTTGCCGATGCCGCCACGGGTGCGCCCGCGCTTTCCGTCGCGCCCGATTTTGCCGGGAAGGGAGGCGAGCTGTAATGAAGGAGCTTTCCGAGGTCCTGCAGGATTGGGAGGCCGTGATCGGCCTGGAGATCCATACCGAGCTCACCGCACTCGATACCAAGATGTTCTGCAACTGCAGGCTCAGCCACGATGACGAGCCCAACGCCAACGTGTGCCCGGTGTGCCTGGGCCTGCCCGGCGCCCTGCCGGTGCCCAACAAGCGCGCCATCGAGAGCATCGTCAAGGCCGGTCTTGCCACCAACTGCGAGATCCAGCGCCACTCGATGTTCTACCGCAAGCACTACTTCTATCCCGATATGGCCAAGAACTTCCAGACTACGCAGGGTCCGATCGCTTTTGCCATGTACGGTCACCTGGATCTGGACGTGACCGGTCGCGGTGCCGCCGAGCGCCCCGACTGCGCGTTTGGCGAGGCCGAGGCCCAGAGCCTGGCGAGCGCTTCGGCCAACGCCGAGGGCCTGTCCACGTCCATGACGTCGACCATGCGCGAGGGCAACCAGCGCGCCGGCCACCTGGCCAGCTACGATGCTTCCAACCTGCAGATGCCCGAGCGCCGCGAGGACGGTTCCTACACGGTGCCCATCCGCATCCTGCGCATCCACATGGAGGAGGACGCTGCCAAGATGGTGCACGTGGGCGGTGCCGAGGGCCGCATTACCGCTGCGGCCGAGTCGCTCGTCGACTACAACCGCTGCGGCACGCCTTTGATTGAGCTCGTCACCGAGCCCGACCTGCGCACGCCTGAGGAGGCTCGCCTGTTTATGGAGAAGCTCCGTCGCATTTTTGTGACGCTGGGCATTTCGGACTGCTCCATGGAGAAGGGTTCCATGCGCTGCGACGGCAACGTGTCGCTGCGCCGCCGCGGCGAGACCAAGCTGGGCACCAAGACCGAGCTTAAGAACCTCAACTCGTTTAAGAGCCTGCACGACGGACTTGCCTACGAGATTTGCCGCCAGGCCGAGGTGCTCGAGGAGGGCGGCATCATCTATCAGGAGACCCGCCACTGGGAGCCCAGCCGCAAGCGCACCGTGGTCATGCGTGTGAAGGAAACGGCCGACGACTATCGCCTGTTCCCCGATCCCGACTTGGCGCCGTTCGATCTGGATGACGAGTTCATCGACCGCTGCCGAGGCGAGATTCCCGAGCTGCCCGATGCCAAGCGCGCCCGTTTTGAGACCGACTTTGGCATTAAGACGGCCGATGCCGAGCAAATCGCTGGCGACCCCGAGTTTGCCGAGTTCTTTGAGGCCGCCGCTGCCGGTATGGCCGGCAAGGAGGCCCAGACGGTCGCAAACCTGCTGGTCAACGAGATGATCGCCTACCTTAAGGGCGCAGGCGTGTCGCTCGCCGAGTCCGGCATCGCGCCGGCTCAGGTGGCAGCGCTGGCCAAGCTGCTGGCGACCGATGCCATCAGCTCCAACCAGGCGCACGAGGTCTTTGAGGCCATGGCCCAGACCGGTGACGATCCCAACAAGATCGTCGACGAGCGCGGCATGCGCCAGGTGAGCGATGCCGGCGCGCTGCAGCCGATTGTGGACGAGGTGCTGGCTAACTGTGCCGATCAGGCGCAGCAGTATCGTGACGGCAACCAGAAGGTCATCGGCTTTTTGGTGGGCCAGTGCATGAAGGCGAGCCGCGGCAAGGGCAACCCGAAGCTCTTCAACGAGTTGCTGAGAACGTCGCTCTCGTAGCTGCAAGGCCGGGGAAGCCCCGAGCCGCCGGGGTATTTCCTCCAAATTTCAAACAGTCCTATGCAAGACGAAGGCCACATTTAGTGGCCTTCTTTGCATGCGGAACTCATTTGGAGCAAACACCCCGGCGACTCGGGGCTTCCCCGGCCAGACGACTCGGCCGTTCGGGTCAGGTAGGCTGAATGGAATAGAGTGAATGGGCGCGCCGTTTGGCGCGCCCATTGTTTGAAGGGAACTCATTTGGAGCAAGCACCCGCCCTGCCGGGGCTCCCGGGTTCCGTGACGACTCGGCCGTTCGGGTCAGGTGGGCTGATATAAATAGAGTGAATGGGCGCGCCGTTGGCGCGTCCATTTTTGTGCGGGTGACAAAAGGACGGGCCCTTTGTCACATTGCAATAAATGTGATGAGAGTGTGGCGAAATGAGCTTAAAACTTCCGTAAATGTGATAAATGTCACGTTTTACCTAGGGTAAAATGTGGGAAATATCACGTTTACGGAAGTTTCTTTGCGGGAGGTTCGTCCATGCAGCGAGATATCATTGCCAAGCTTAACGCTTGGAAAGCGTCAGAATATCGTAAGCCGCTTATCCTTAAAGGGGCGCGCCAGGTTGGAAAGACGTGGGCGCTTAAGGAGTTCGGCCGAACCTCGTACATCAATTTTGTGTATCTGACGCTCGAGGAGCCGTCACCTGGGGTACAGAGCGAGTACGCTCAGTTTTTCGAAGGTACGCGCGATCCTCGACGGATCATCTCAAATCTTTCCCTGGCACTTGGACAGCCTATCGATCCCGGCAAAACGCTGCTTATTATTGATGAGATCCAGGATTGTCCTTCTGCAGTCGGCGCCCTTAAATACTTCTGTGACGAGGCCCCCGAGTATCACGTCGCATGCGCAGGGTCTTTGTTGGGCGTTCGCTTGTCCCGTGAGACCAGCGCTTTTCCGGTGGGAAAGGTCGAGTTCATGGAGATGCGCCCCATGAGCTTTTCCGAGTTTCTGAAAGCCGAGGGCGCTGCAAACTACGACGAATACCTTGGCGGCCTGGATCAGATCGAAACAGTGCCCGATTTCTTCCATGTCCGTCTCGTCGAGCATCTTCGTCGTTATTTTGCATGCGGCGGCATGCCAGAGGCTCTTGGCCGGTGGGTGGAGACGGGCGATATCGTTCAGGTCGATAAGGTGTTGTCTGATCTCTTGGATTCCTACGAGCGCGATTTTGCCAAGCATGGTGGCCGTGCGCAGTTCGCCAAGCTTTCGCAAATATGGAACTCGATTCCAGCTCAGTTGGCGCGCGAGAACAAAAAGTTCGTTTGGGGTGCGGTGCGCGAGGGGGCTCGTGCTCGAGAATACGAGGATGCTCTGGAATGGCTTGCCGATGCTGGGCTCATCACGGCGGTTCGCCTTAATGCTGCCGGTGGTGTGCCGCTCTCTGCGTACGATGACCTCAAGGCATTTAAAGTCTACTGTCTTGATGTCGGCTTGCTGCGCCGCATGGCAAGGCTGGATGCGTCCGCTTTTGCCATCTCGGATGCGCTATTTTCGGAGTTCAAAGGTTCGTTCGCCGAGAACTATGCGCTTCAGGCATTACTTTCACAGTTAGATGCTGCTCCGCGTTACTGGACAAACGAGAAGCCGAAGCACGAAGTCGATTTTTTGATTCAAGTCGGAAACGAAATCGTTCCCGTCGAGGTCAAATCGGGAGAGGTCGTTCACTCCAAGAGCCTTAAGTACTATGCCGACAAGCATGCGGAGACGACTCCATTGAGGGTCCGCTACTCACTTAAGAACCTAAAGCTCGACGACGGGGTGCTCAACATTCCGTTGTATTTGGCTGATCGATCTGTCCCTCTTATCAAAAAGGCGCTTGATTGTGCGCATCTTGACGTTTAGATCCTGGGTGAGCTGACGGGCGGTGGCTAATTAATCGCTCCGTTACGGCCAGGGAGCTTGGGCCTTAGCGATGCTTGCTTCGCCAAGCGGTGGGGGTGGTGCCGGTGTATTGTTTGAAGGCTTGGGCGAAGGCGGCCTGCTGAGGGTAGTCGAGCCGCTCTGCCACCTGTGCTATCGTAAGCGAGCTATCTGCCAAAAG